>WRCZ01000301.1 GCA_009783685.1 Actinomycetes bacterium | reverse complement strand
GGCCTGCGCATCACCCTGGCCGCCACCCACCTTGTCGGCCTGGCGATGGGCCGCCACATCCTCGCGCTCGAACCCCTCGCCGAGGCGGACATCGAGCATCTGACCCGCTGCGTCGCGCCGGCCATCCAGCACTACCTCACCGGCCCGCTGCCGCCACCCCGCCCCGAGCCGCCCGCCTGACGGGCCCTCGGCCCGCACCCGCCGGCCGCGCGGACCGGGCCACCCGCGCCGACGATCCCCCCGGACCCGGAGGGCCTGACGGTGCCGGAGCCGGCGCACGACGGCGCGGCGGGGCCGGCCGTCACGGGTCCCGGCTGGACCCGTCGCCCCGGCGCGGTCGACAATCCGGGAGCGGGAGGTCCCGCGGGGGCAACGAAGGGGCAGACATGGCCAGTTACCGCACGGTCGCAGCCGTCAACTCACTGACCGCGCGATGGGCGGCGACGCTGCCCGACGACGGTACGGTGCTCGCCGCCGTCGGGGTGTGGCCGCTGCTCGGCCTCCTCGCCGACGGTGCGGCGGGTCCCGCCCGGCGGGAACTCTCGGACGCCCTCGGCATCCCGGCGGACGGCGCCTCGGCGGCGGCGCGCGACCTGCTCACCACCCTCGGGGCGACGCCCGGCCTGCGCACGGCCCTGGGCCTGTGGACCCGCGCCACCCTGCCCCTCGAACCGGCCTGGCTGGAGCGGCTGCCCGCCGACGTCCACGGGCGGCTCACCGGCGACCCCGTCGCCGACCGGTCGCTCCTCGACGCCTGGGCGGCCAGGAGCACGGACGGGCGGATCGACGCGATGCCGGTCGCGGTGGACGACGAGACACTGCTGGTGCTGGCCGGCGCCCTGACCCTCCGCACCGACTGGATCCGGCCCTTCGAGGAGTGGCCGATGGAAGCCGAGACGGGGCCCTGGTGCGGCAGGGAACTGGCCGGTCTGTTCCGGAGCACGCGTCTCCTGCACCGGGTCGGCGTCGCGGAGACCGCCGCCGGCCCCCTCACCGAACTCCAGGTCGTCGGCGCCCGGGGCATCGACGTCCACCTGTACCTCGGAACGCCCGAGGCCACCGCGGGCCAGGTGCTGAGTGCCGCCGTGGCCACACTCCACCACCGCCGGGCCGTGGTCCCCGGCACCCACCTCCCTTACGGCGCCCCCGGCCCGGGGCTGTCGGTGACCCGCGTCCCCAGCATGGACGGCGAACCCCGGCTCCACGTGTCCACCGTGCCGTTCACCGTCACCGCCCACCACGACCTGCTCGACCGCGCCGAGCTGTTCGGCCTGCGCACGGCGGCGGACGACTCGCAGGGCCACTTCCCCGGCATCAGCGGCAAGCCACTCGCCGTCCAGGCCGGTGCACAGGCGATGACGGCGACGTTCGGCGCGCGCGGTTTCCGCTCCGCGGCCGTCACCGCGCTCTCCGTGATGGCGGGCGGTGTCCCGGACTACCCCTTCCGGGTCCGCGAGATCGACGTCCGCTTCGACCGGCCCTTCGGCTTCCTCGCCCTGCACCGCACCTCCCGGCTCGTCCTCAACGCGGGCTGGGTGACCGACCCCGACACCGTCGAGCACACCCCGCACGAATGGGCGGACGCGGGTACGCGTCAGTCCGGGGACCCGGTCGTCCTGGGGAGTGGGGAGTTGCCGCTGTGGCTCCGGTGATCGGTGCGGTAGCGGCCCGGGGTCGTTCCGATGATCCGGGTGAACGCCGCGATGAAGCTGCTGGGGTTGGCCCATCCGCAGGCGGAGGCGATCCGGACGGTGTCGTGGCCCTCGGCGAGGAGCACCAGCGCGTGGTGGACGCGTAGCTGGGTGCGCCACTCGTAGAAGGTCATGCCGAGTTCGTCGTGGAGGAGCCGGCTGAGGGTGCGGGCGCCGGCCCCCACCGTCCTCCCGAGCCCGGCCAGCGTGGCGTTCTCCGCGGGCGTCTCGCGCAGGATCCGGGCGAGGGCCCGCAGCCGGTCGTCCCGGGGTTCGGGCAGGTGCAGCGGCTGTTCGGGTGCCTCGCGGAGTTCGTCGACGAGGACGCGCAGGAGGCGGGAGCGCGCCGCGCGGCTGTAACCGGCCGTGGAACCGTCGTAGTTGCGCGGCCCGGTCAGGGCGAGCAGGACCTCGCGGGCGAGGTCCGAGGCCAGGAACACGGCGGGACGGTCCGGGACGAGCCGGGCCAGGGACGGCGCCAGGAAGACGATCCGCATGTCGGTCTCGCCGTGGGCGCGGTGGTGGTGCGTGAACCCGGCGGGGGTCCAGGCGACCCGGTTCGCGGGAACGATCGACGTCCCCCGCTCGCTGTGGACGGCCAGGACACCGCCGGCCGCGTACACCAGGTGCCCCCGCGCGTGCGACTGCACCGCGCTCGTCGCGCCGGACGGCCACAGGTGGCGCCCGCCGGACGGCCACACATGGGACGTCATCGCGGTGGTCCGGCGGGGTTGGCGGCGAACGGGCATCGGTTGGCATCGTAGCGGTGGTACGCCACGCCCTGATCCGGCCAAGCTTCTTCCGTGCGGGGGGAGTCCGGTCGCGGCGGAGCGCCCGGTCGCCCCCCGAGCCATCGATGCGGCGCGGCTCGCTGCCCGAGAGAGAAGGAGAAGCGCATGACGACGTTCGTCCTCGTGCCCGGCGGGTGGAAGGGCTCCTGGTCGTACGAGGCGGTGGTGCCGCTGCTGGAACGTGCCGGTCACACCGTGCACGCCCTGACCCTGACCGGTCTGCGGCCGGACGACGACGCTGCGACGGTGGCGACCGCCAACCTCGACACGCACGCCGGCGACGTCCTGCGGCACCTCGATCGCCACCGCGTCGGCGGCGCGACGCTGGTCGGCCACAGCTACGCCGGGATGGTGATCGCCGCGGCCGCCGACCGCGCCGGCGGCCGGATCTCACGGCTGGTGCATCTCGACGCCTTCGTACCGCGCGACGGCGAGTCGTGGTGGTCGTCGGCGAACGGCTACTTCCGGGAGCTGGTCGCTGCCGGCGCCGCGGACACCGGCTACTCGGTCCTGCCGCCGGGTGCCGGGGATCCTCGCCGCCGTCCCCATCCCCTCGCCTCGTTCCTGCAGAGGATCCGGCTCACGGGCGCGCACGCCCGGGTACCCCGCCGGGAGTTCGTCCACTGCTCGGGCTGGGAGGACCGCACGCCCTTCGCCGATCTCCGCACCCGGCTCCGGGCCGACCCCGCGTGGCAGGTCCACGACCTGCCCACCGGACACGACGCCCTGCACGAGGCCCCGGAGGCGGTCGCCGCACTCCTGCTCGCCGGATGAACGGCGATCGCATCGGGGCGATCCGGCGATCGGGGCGATCGGGAAAGTGGGGGCGGTGGGGGTGGAAGTGCGGGTCGGTCCTCACCTGGAGGAGGAGCGACCCGCACCTGACGGCTGATGCCGGTCAGATGCCGCACTGGGAGGCGGACCAGAAGCGTGAACCCTGGTCACCGAGGTGGGCGTGGGTGCTGTGGCCGGGGTAGCCCGGGCCGAGGATCTCGCTGAAGCCGTGGTAGCGGGCTTCGAGGTCGATCGCACAGTAGCTGGGCGTGCCGGTGATGTCCGCCGCCCGGCCGTACAGATGGTTGCTGCTCGACGCGCCGCCCACCGCGCTGTTGCACGCGTAGGAACGGAAGCCGCTGCTGATGTTGATCGGCCGGTCGCCGAGCGCGTGCCGCAGCGCCTCCAACTGCCACATGAGGCGCAGTGCGTTGGAGCGTGCCACGGCGGCGCTGACCGCCCCGCCGGCCCAGGTGGAATTGCACCTGTTCAACTCGCCGTAGGCGAAGTGGATCGGGGTGCAGTCGGCATCCTGAAGGGCATAGATCTTGCCGAACGTCTGCGGGCCGGCGATTCCGTCGGCGGAAAGGCCGTATGCCTGCTGGAAGCGGACGACGGCCTGTTTGGTCGCGGGGCCGAACTGCCCGTCGATCGCGAGCACGGACCCGTAACCGGGATATCCGGCGACGCGGATCTGGAGCTGGCGGACGTCCTCGCCGCTGGCGCCCTGCGAGAGGGTGCGGCCCCAGCTGTAGCAGCTGTCGGCGTGTGCGCTGCCCGCGGTCACCGTCGCCCCGGCGAACAGAAATGCCACGAGCATGACAAGTGTGAGTAAGGGGCGCGGAACGCTTCGGATCATGGGTACTCCTGTGATCGGGAAACGGAACCGGATCAGACTGCCCGAGCAATTCAACGCGCGTCAACCGCCGGCGCTCCGCGAAGAGGAACGCCCGCCCGGCGGCCAATAGCCGCCGCCGAACTCCCGGTGCGCGGACCTGCGATCCGGCTCGCACATTCAGCGCGGGTCCAGCAATTCTCAAGCGCGGTAGCGGATTTCCAGCATCACGCAGCCCGGGGTCGTGCGGTAGGGGCCGTGGGGCATCAGCGGGGGACGGCAGGCGAACCAGCCGGGTTCGAAGGTCCGGTCGAGGGTGAGGTCGTGGAGGTTGCCCTCCAGGAGGTAGACCTCCTCCGCCCACTCGTGGCGGATCACGTCGGCGGCGGTGTGGAAGCCGGGCTCCCAGCGGACGAGGCGGGTCAGGATGTCGGGGTCGTCCTGGTCGCGGGAGAGGACCTTCTCCTGCGTGCCGGACTGCGGCCCGGGGCGCCATGCCATGACGTCCGCCGGAAAGAACTCGTGCTCGTCCTTCATCGGGCTACCTCGCCAACTGGTCGGTCAGTTACGGACGTTGAGTTTCGGGCGCAGCATCAGCGTGTGGGTCGGGCGGTCCGGGTCCTGGAGCCTGCGCACGAGGAGGTGCACCGCCTCGGAGCCCACCGCGCGCCGCGGCGGGGCCACGGCGGTGAGGGGAGGGTCGGCGAGGGCGGCGATCTCGTCGTCGTAGGAGATGACGTCCAGGTCGCCCGGTACCCGGACGCCGGCCGCCCGCAGCCGGCTGACCAGCGGCAGGGCGATCGAGTCGTTGTGGATGAGCACCGCGTCGACCTGCCCGTCGCGCACCGCGCGGACGAGTCGCCCGCACTTGTCGTCCAGATCGGCGGGATCGTTCTCGACGAGGACGGACGGCACGTCGGGGGAGCACGGCGACAGGCCCAGGGCGGCCAGTGCCTGCTGGTGGCCGACCCTGAGCATGGGCGCGGTCATCGTGTCGAACTGGAGCAGGGCGATGCGCCGGCGGCCGCGTTCCCGCAGGTGCCTGACCGCGAGGAAGGCACCCTGCTCGTGGTCGGTCGCGACGGACTCCACCGCGCCCGTGTCCGGTCCCGTCCGCCGCTCGGCCAGCACCACGGGGACGGGGAGCGCGTTGAGCCACGCCTCGGTGCCGGGGGAGGTGCGCGGGTCCTCGGCGGTCGTCACCAGCAGCCCCTCGACGCCCGACTGCACCATCTGCGCGACCAGGACCCGCTCCTCTGCGGGAAGGTTGCCGGACACCCCGAGGGAGAGCTTCACCCCGAGCGCCTCCGCCGCCTCCCGCGCACCGCTGATGACCTCCGGGTAGTAGTACGCCGAGTGCGGGACCACCATGCCCAGGCTGTAGGTCAGGGCAGGGGCCTTCGCCGCGTGCGCGGGCGCCGCGCCCCGAACAGGCGCGGGCTCCCGGCCCTCCGCGGCCGTCCCGGCGGGGCCGCGCCGCGGTCGCCCGGTGGGCCAGGTGGCCCCGCCGTGCACCCGGTTCAGCTGCCCGCTGCGCGCCAGCTCCCGTACGTCCGCGCGGATCGTGACCGCCGCGACCCGCAACTCCTCGGCGAGTTCCCGGATGGTGACGGACCCTCTGGCCCGGACCGACGCCAGGATCGCCTCGTGCCTGTCTTCCGCGCTCATGCCCGCTCGGGTCTCCCTCGTCCGCTGCGCCGGAACGATATCACTTCCGCCCGGCCGCGCCCTCCTCTTCGGGCAACTCCCTCTTGACAAGCTTCACTTGATATCAAATAGTCGTCCGACATCACGTCACGGGGCAACCTTGAGGAGTCAGGCATGGTCCGGGCCGGTC
Organism: Actinomycetes bacterium; assembly: GCA_009783685.1. Lineage (GTDB taxonomy): Bacteria > Actinomycetota > Actinomycetes > Streptomycetales > Streptomycetaceae > Actinacidiphila. The sequence goes on along the minus strand of WRCZ01000301.1, from coordinate 1,809 downwards.
GCGGTGCCAGCCGCGCTGACGACCGCCATGCCGGCGACCGGCACGCTCCCGTGCTCCAACGGCCCCAAGGGTCCACGTCCCCGGGCCGGTTGCCCGTCCACGGCCACCGGAACCGGCACGCGCCCACGTACCGCCACCCGCACCCGCACCCCCTCGTCCCCGGGAGACCTCCATGCCGCTGACCCGCCGTACGCTCCTGCAGGGCGCCCTGGCCGGTGCCTGCGCGACACCCGCTCTGGCCGGCCTCTCCGCCCCGGCCGCCCAGGCCGCGACGGCCACCACCGAGGTGCCCGACACCGCCTTCTTCGGCGCGTGGGACGCCGCCGCGGGCACCTGGGCCATCCCGCCGGTGTTCGACTACCCGAACCAGCCGGGCCTGTCGGCCGTCGCCGACGCCGCACGCTCCGCCGACTACCCGGCCGCCCGTGCCGCGCTGCTGGCCCACATGCGCACCCGGCCCGACCGCACGCCGCCTGCCTGGGCCTACAACGGGGTGTACGCGCCGTCCCTGGTCCCGCTGTTCCTCGACCACATCTGGACCCTGGGCAAGGGTGAGATCTACCGGACCACCCTCACCGTCGGGCCCGCCTGGACCACCTCGGCCACCGACGTCACCGCCATCGTGAAGGCCGCGGTGAGCGCGGCGGGCGTGGGATTCATGCTCATGGCGCGCAACAAGGAGTCCGCCACCGCGGAGTTCGGCAGCCGGCACGCCACGAGCGGCGCGCCGGTCCTCACCCTCACCCACGCCGACGGCACCGTGACCAGGCTCGGCGCGAGCCAGAGTTCCTCCATAGCGGCCGGCGCCGACGCCGCCACCGTGTTCGGCTCCGCGCCGAGCCTGTTCGTCCACGACGAGGGCACCGGGCCGTTCGCCCCCAGCACCCGCAAGGCGTACCTGTGGTTCGACCTGACCGGGATGACCGCCCCGCGGTCCGCCACCCTGGAGCTGACCGGACGCACCGACGCGGCCTCCCAGGACGTCATGCTCCACCAGGTGCAGGTGACCTTCGACGAGACCACCCGCTGCTGGAACAACACCGTGCAGAACACGTTCTCCTGGCAGGCGGACCCGGGCGGCTTCGACTGGAAGAAGATCGCCGGCGCCGACGTCGACAACGAGTTCTATTACCAGTTGCCGCGCTTCTACTTCGCCGGGCCGCTCGCCGACGCCTACCGCGACTCCGGGGACGAGCACACCGCCGCCGGGCTCATCGGCCTGATCACCGACTTCATCGACGACACCAACACCGGCGCCTACGGCTCGCCGAACGGCGCGGCGAGCTACCCCCGCAACCTCGACGCCGCCTGGCGCTACCAGAACTGGTGCTACGCCTACGAGATCCTGCGCACCAGCCCGTCGCTGACCGCGGACGCCAACACCAGCCTGCTCAAGGCCGTGTACGCCGCGGGGCCGTACTTCTCCACCACGACCTCCCCGACGCCCAACTGGATGATCACCATCAAGAGCGTCCTGCTCTACCTGGGCGCGTACTTCCCGGAGTTCACCCAGGCATCCCGGTGGCGCGACGACGCGCAGGCCTACCTGGTCCAGCAGGTCGCCGACGCGCTCTACCCCGACGGCGGTTACACCGAGGCGTCCTCCACCTACGCCATGGGCGTCGCCACGACGTTCGTGGACACCGCGGACGTCCTCGTCGCCAACGGCTACCCGGTCGGCTCGGCCGACCCCGTCCGCAAGCTGGCCTGGTTCCTGGCCGACGAGACCTACCCCAACGGCTACGACCCGGCCTACGGCGACTCCAGCTACGGCAACCAGCGGTCCGCGCTCGCCCGGCTGGCCGCGCT
>WRCZ01000300.1 GCA_009783685.1 Actinomycetes bacterium | reverse complement strand
GGCTTGCCGAGCGCCCCGCCGTACGTGCGCAGCACCTCCAGCTCGCGCGACAGGTGCACGCGCCGGCCGCCGGAGCCGATCCGCGCGGCCTGGATCTCGCCGGACACGCTCATCCGTTCCTGGACCAGCGCGATGATCCGCGCGTCCAGCTCGTCGATGCGCTGCCGCCGCACGGCGATGACGGCGTCGGCCGCGCCCGGATCGGCTCCACCGGCCGCGGTCCCGGCCTTGGTACCGGCCGTGGACTCGGCGCTCCCGGCGGCAGGGCCCGGCACGGCCGCGGTCCCGGTGGCGGGGCTCTGGACGGTCGGGGCCTGGACGGTCGGGCTCTGGGCCGTGGGGGACTGGGCCGCGGGGGTCCGGGTGATCGGGGTCTCGGTCATGGTCTGCTCCTCGGGGGCTGCCGGCCCCGGGGCACGGCCCGCGAACGCGACAGGCGCCCCGGGCCGAGTGGCCCGGGGCGCCTGGAAAGTCGCTCGTCAGTAACTCACGCAACGCGACCATGGCAGCCGGACCAGCCGGTGCCATAGGTAAACGCGAAGGTGCGCGGGTTCATACGAGCAGTATGGACCACCGTCCCCGCCCGCGCGCAAGCCGGCTGGTGAGCGGACCGGCGCAGCCGCCATCGGGCCGACGGTAGACTCATGAGCAGGGCCGGCAGGCCCTCGACCCAGCAGAAACCGCCGGAAGGCCGCCCGTGGCATCAGCGACCCCAGCCGCCCCCGATCACACCCCCGAGACCTCGGACACCACGTCGGACGTGGTCCTCGTCGTCGACTTCGGGGCCCAGTACGCCCAGCTCATCGCCCGCCGCGTCCGCGAGGCCCGGGTGTACAGCGAGATCGTGCCGTCGACCATGCCGGTCGCGGAGATGCTGGCGAAGAACCCGGCGGCGATCATCCTGTCCGGCGGCCCCTCGTCGGTCTACGCCGAGGGCGCCCCGACGCTCGACCGCGCGATCTTCGAGGCCGGCGTCCCCGTCTTCGGCATGTGCTACGGCTTCCAGCTGATGGCCACCACGCTCGGCGGCACCGTCGACAACACCGGCGCCCGCGAGTACGGCCGCACCGCGCTGGCCGTCAGCAAGCCCGGCTCGACCCTCTTCGAGGGCACCCCGGCCGAGCAGTCGGTGTGGATGTCGCACGGCGACGCCTGCTCCGCCGCCCCGGAGGGCTTCACCGTCACCGCGTCCACCGACGTGGTGCCGGTCGCCGCGTTCGAGAACGACGCGCAGCGGCTGTACGGCGTCCAGTACCACCCCGAGGTGCTGCACTCCACGCACGGCCAGCAGATCCTGGAGCACTTCCTCTACCGCGGCGCGGGCATCGCCCCCTCCTGGACCACGACCAACGTCGTCGAGGAGCAGATCGCGCTGATCCGCGAGCAGGTCGGCACCCGCAGGGCGATCTGCGGCCTGTCCGGCGGCGTGGACTCCGCGGTGGCCGCCGCCCTGGTGCAGAAGGCCATCGGCGACCAGCTGACCTGCGTCTACGTCGACCACGGCCTGATGCGCAAGGGCGAGACCGAGCAGGTCGAGAAGGACTTCGTGGCGGCGACCGGCGTGCAGCTGAAGGTCGTGGACGCCTCCGAGCGGTTCCTGGCCGCGCTCGCCGGGGTGTCCGACCCCGAGGAGAAGCGCAAGGTCATCGGCCGGGAGTTCATCCGGGTCTTCGAGCAGGCGCAGGCCGAGATCGTCGCCGAGGCCGGCGTGACCGGCGAGCCGGTGGAGTTCCTGGTGCAGGGCACCCTCTACCCGGACGTGGTGGAGTCCGGCGGCGGCAGCGGCACCGCCAACATCAAGTCCCACCACAACGTGGGCGGCCTCCCCGAGGACCTGCAGTTCCAGCTCGTCGAACCGCTGCGCAAGCTGTTCAAGGACGAGGTGCGGATGGTCGGCCAGGAGCTGGGCCTGCCCGAGGAGATCGTCCAGCGGCAGCCGTTCCCCGGCCCGGGGCTCGGCATCCGGATCGTCGGCGAGGTCACGAAGGAGCGGCTGGACCTGCTGCGCGAGGCCGACGCCATCGCCCGCGAGGAGCTGACCGCGGCCGGCCTCGACCGCGAGATCTGGCAGTGCCCGGTCGTGCTGCTGGCCGACGTCCGCAGCGTCGGCGTGCAGGGCGACGGCCGCACCTACGGCCACCCGGTGGTGCTCCGCCCGGTCTCGTCCGAGGACGCCATGACCGCCGACTGGTCGCGCCTGCCCTACGACGTCCTGGCCCGCATCTCCACCCGCATCACCAACGAGGTCGCGGACGTCAACCGCGTGGTGCTCGACGTCACCAGCAAGCCGCCGGGCACCATCGAGTGGGAATGAGAAGGACACGTCCCGCGCGCTGAGTTGAGTCACAGCGCGCGGGTGTACGTATGGCTCTCGACGCTTCCGCCCGAAAGGGTCCTGGAGGATCGTTCCTCCGCGGGCGCGGGCGGCGAGAGAGGTGGAAGAGATGCTGGAAACCTGGCGGACGACCGCGCGTCGCTACTCCCTGCTGCCGCTGCGGATCTTCCTCGGTGTCACCTTCGTGTACGCCGGACTGGACAAGCTCACCAGCAGCACCTTCTTCACCGACTCGGCCAACGGCTCCCTGGTGCAGACCCTGCACGGCGCCCATGACCAGGCCGCCGTCCCCGCGTTGATCGACCTGGCGCTCAAGTCGCCGCACGGCTTCGGCTACGCGATCGCGCTCGGCGAGATCGCCGCGGGCCTGGGCACGCTCGCCGGGCTGCTGGGCCGGGTCGCGGCGACCGGCGGCGCGCTGATCTCGCTCAGCCTCTGGCTGACCGTCAGCTGGTCCACCACGCCCTACTACTACGGCAACGACCTGGCCTATCTGATGGCCTGGCTGCCGCTGGTGCTGGCCGGGGCGCCCTACCTGTCGCTGGACGCCCTGCTCACGAGGCGCCGTAGCGGACAGGACCGGATCCCTCCGCAGCCCGCAGCCGGCGCGCACGACGCGCGCGTACCAAGCGAACGCCCTGCGTGACGATGGCGGTGGCGGCCACCAGCAGCAGGCCGCCGCCCGCCAGCGGGACGCTCACCTCGGGCCGGGACAGGTCCCACACCCGCCCGGCGTCGAGCAGGAACGCCACCGTCAGCCCGATCAGCACCAGGCCCATCACCAGAGCCGCCGGCTCGAACCGATGCCGCCGCATCACCGCACCACCTTCACCTGGCCGACGCCCACGCTGATCTCCAGCCGGATCGTCCCGGACGACACCGTGCCGGGCAGCGCCGCGAACGTCCGCGCGCCGTGCTGCCCGTCGTGCACCTTCACCCCGTCGTTGACCTTGTCCGGCATCACCAGCTCGCCGAACCCCAGGTCGTAGTCCAGGTCCACCGTGGCGTTCTGCGGCAGCCGCACCTCGGCCTGCCCGGCGCCGATGTGCACCTTGGTGCTGACCGTCCGCCCGTCGAGCGCCACCCGCGTCAGGTCCAGGGTCGCGGCGCCCGCGCCGCGCTGGTACATCGGCTGGACCGCGGACGCGGTCAGCGGCCGCCAGGTGGTGCGGCCGAAGCCCTGCCCGGTCTTCGGCAGCGCGGCCGTCCCGATCAGCGCGGCGATCGTCAGCACCGCGAAGAACGTGGTGCCGCCGCGGGCCCGGCCCGCGAAGGAGGCGACCACGAACGCCACGCCCAGCACGCCGAGCGCGGACGCCAGGCCGATCTCGGCGCTGACCGCCGCCGGCTGGTACGGCCACGACACCCCGGCGCCCACGGCCAGCGCGGTCACCGTGAGAAGGAACACCACCAGGCCGAACAGCCAGGACGAGTGCTCCCGCCTGACCTGCCGCCGGCGCGCCCGCCAGGCCGCCTTGTCCTCCTCGCCGCGCGGGCCGTCGTCCGGCCCCCACAGGTAGGCCGGCTCCTTGGTCAGCGGCTCCCGCCACCACGAGGGCGCGGCCCCCGGCTCCGGCGGGGCCTGCACCGCGGGCGGCGCCTCGGGTACCGCCGTCGCCACCCGGGTCGCCCCGCCGGGACCGGTGCCGGGCGCCGGCACCTCGCCGGCGGCCGCCATCCGGCGGCGCTGCTGCGACCAGTAGACCGCGGCGGCCGTCCCGGTCAGCAGCAGCAGCGAGAACGCCTGGTTGGCGCCGTTGCCGATCATCGACGCGTACAGGCCGCAGCCGACCAGCGCCATCAGCACCGCGGTCAGCGGCGCCCCCTCGATGCGCCCCGACAGCAGCCGGTGCGCCTCGCTCTCCTGCTCGCCCTCCTGCGGGATGACCAGCCAGCCCATGCCGTAGACGATCAGGCCGATGCCGCCGGTCAGCGAGAGCACGACCAGCACGACGCGGAAGATCACCGGGTCGACGCCGAAGTACGCGCCGGCGCCGTGGCACACGCCCGCGATCACCTTGTTGCGGTCGCGGCCGCGCCGCAGCCGCGGCTTCTGCCCGGCGTCCGCGGTGTCCCTGCCGTCCGCGGCCTCCATGCCGTCCGCGGCGGCCGCGACGCCGGCGGGATCCGCGGCGGGGCCCGGGGCGTCCGCGGTACGCGCGGCGGCCTGGGGCTCGTCGGGTTCCGGGGCGTGCTGCCCCGGGGGCTGGTCCGTCATACGACCATGGTGGCGGTTCGGCCGCCTGCCCGGCACCCGGCCCCGACCCTGGTACGACCCTGATCCGTCCCCTGGGGGCAGCCCCGGGTGACCGGCCCGGATCAGGGGGTCAACCCTGATGCCCCGAGCGGGTGCGTTGTGTGACGATCGGGGGTATGCCAGCCAGCAGCCCGCCCTCCGGCGCGACCGGAGCGTCCTTCCTCTCCTCGCCCGAGCCCGGCGACAGCGGTGTGCGCAAGCTCTACCGCAGCTCCGAGGGCCGGCTGGTGGGCGGCGTGGCGCGCGGGCTGGCCGGCCACCTGGGCCTGCCCGTGCTGTGGGTGCGGGTGTTCTTCATCGTGCTCGCGGCCTTCAACGGCATCGGGATCCTGCTCTACGCGATCTTCTGGTTCTTCGTCCCGCTGGGCGTCGGCGGCGTCGCCGAGGCGAAGGAGCCGCGCGACGCCCGCTCCTGGCTGGCCGGCAAGCGCCCCGACAAGGGCCAGGTCATCGCGCTGATCGCGCTGGCCATCGGCACCGGCATCCTGGTCGACAACCTCAACCTGGGGGCCGCGAACCGCGCGGTGTGGCCGCTGCTGGTGATCGCGCTCGGCGTCGGCCTGGTGTGGCGGCAGGCGGACAACGCGCGCAAGGCCCGCTGGGTGGAGATGAGCCAGGGCAAGCGGTTCTGGCCGCTGGCCAGGGCCGCGGCCGGCGTCGCGCTGGTGGTCGCCGGCGTGACCGGCTTCATCGTGGTCCGCGGCAACGGCAGCCACCTCGGCGGCATCCTTCAGGCCGCCCTGGCGGTGCTCGTCGGCGTCGCCCTGATCGCCGGCCCCTATCTGGTGCGGTTGACCCAGGACCTGTCGGCGGAACGCCTGATGCGCATCCGCGCCCAGGAGCGCGCCGAGGTCGCCGCGCACGTGCACGACTCGGTGCTGCACACGCTGACCCTGATCCAGCGCAACGCCGAGGACCCGCGCGAGGTGGCCCGGCTGGCCCGCGCCCAGGAACGCGAGCTGCGCGCCTGGCTGTACCGGCCGGAGGGCACCGGACGCGACGACGAGCCGACCACGCTCGCCGAGGCCGTGCGGGCCGCCGCCGCCGAGGTCGAGGACGCGCACGGCGTCCCGGTCGAGGTGGTCTGCGTCGGCGACTGCGCGCTCGACGAGCGACTCGTGGCGCAGATGCAGGCCGCGCGCGAGGCGATGGTCAACGCGGCGAAGTACGGTGGCGGTTCGGCCGGCGAGGCGGTGCAGGTGTTCGCCGAGGTCGAGGAGGGCCGGGTGTTCGTCTCGGTCCGCGACCACGGCCCCGGATTCGACCTCGACCAGGTACCCGAGGACCGCATGGGCGTACGACAATCGATCATCGGCCGGATGGAACGCAACGGCGGCCAGGCCCGGCTGCGTCCCGCCCCCGGCGGCGGAACCGAAGTGGAGCTGGAGATGGAGAGGGTGGCGGCGGCATGAGCACGGACGAGGAGCGGCGGGTACGGGGGGTGCTCGTCGACGACCACCGCATGTTCCGCACCGGGGTGCAGGCGGAGATCGGCGCCACCGAGGAGACCGGCGTCGAGGTGGTCGGCGAGGCGGCCGACGTCGACCAGGCGGTCAGCGTGGTCACCGCGACCCGGCCCGAGGTGGTGCTGCTCGACGTGCACCTGCCCGGCGGCGGCGGGGTCGAGGTGCTGCGGCGGTGCGCGGCGCTCGCCGCCGACCCGGAGCGGCCGGTGCGGTTCCTGGCGCTGTCGGTGTCGGACGCCGCGGAGGACGTGATCGGCGTGATCCGCGGCGGCGCCCGCGGCTACGTCACCAAGACCATCACCGGCCCCGACCTGGTCAACTCGATCTTCCGGGTCAGGGACGGCGACGCGGTGTTCTCCCCGCGCCTGGCCGGCTTCGTGCTGGACGCCTTCGCCTCCACCGACGCGCCCCCGGTCGACGAGGACCTGGACCGGCTCACCCAGCGGGAGCGGGAGGTGCTGCGGCTGATCGCCCGCGGCTACGCGTACAAGGAGATCGCCAAGCAGCTGTTCATCTCCGTCAAGACGGTCGAGTCGCACGTCTCCGCGGTGCTGCGCAAGCTCCAGCTGTCCAACCGGCACGAGCTGACCCGCTGGGCGACGGCCCGCCGCCTGGTCTGAGCCGGCGGTCGCCCGGCGGGTCGGTCGCCCCTTTCGGGCTACTCCTCGTCGGGCCAGAGCAGCGTGTAGTTCGGCACGCGGACCGCGCGCTGCTCCACCGGCGTCTCCAGCGACTCCATCGGCACGCCTTCGGGTACCGGGCAGCGGCTCAGGTGGATGCCGATCAGGCAGCCGTCGCACCAGAACGCCGCGTAGCCCACCCGCCGCTCCGGCTTCCCGGTGAAGGTCAGCCGCAGGTCGTCCGATCCGCAGCTGGGGCACGGCCGGTGGGTCGCCCGGCCCGGCAGCGCCTTGTAGTGCTGCTCGTACGCCTCCAGCCACGCTCCCCAACTCGCCGTCAGGGCCTGCATCCTCGCATCTCCTGTCGTCTCGGCTCGCCCGTCCCGGGGCGACAGTCGACATTACGCCGCCCCAGGGGCGCTTGGGTCGCTTTCCCCTAACGGTTGACGCCACCCTGGCGGCCCGCTCCACCCGCACGGCCCTGCCGCGCGTGGCGGCCGGGCGTCCTCAGGGCGCTCAGAGCGGACGCAGAAGTTGCCGTGACAGGCTGCGGACCTCGTTGTTCGAGGTCAACCGTTCCTGGAGTTCCTGATGAGTCCCACCGTCATCAACGGCCTGCCGGCCCACGTCCTGTTCGTCCACTTCGTGGTGGTGCTGGTGCCGCTGACCGCCCTGGCGGTCGTGGCGGGCGCGGCCCGCCCGCGGTGGGCCCGGCGGATGGGCCTGATACGGCCGGTGACGGCCCTCGTCACGCTCGCCATGGTGCCGGTGACCACGCACGCGGGGGAGTGGCTGGAGAAGCGGTCCGGTGACAGCCCCCTGCTTCAGCGCCACACCGAGCTGGGCGACGGCCTGCTGCCGTGGGCGACGGCCCTGTTCCTCACCGCCACGGCCGTGTGGTGGACCGGCCGCCGCGCCGCACCCGTCACGGCGACGGCAAGCGCGGACACGTCGGCGGCGCCCGCCGCGACCGGGTCCTCCGCCGGGTCCGCCGGGTCCTCATGGCGCTCCGCCTCCTGGTTCCGCGCCGCCGCGGTCGTCCTCGCGGTCGTGGTCGCCGCCGGGGC
>WRCZ01000299.1 GCA_009783685.1 Actinomycetes bacterium | reverse complement strand
TACGCCGCCCGCAGTGTCCAGCGCGCCGCCTGCCGCCCGCCGCGAGTCGTCCCGGCCGCGCGTTCCGTTCGTCCCGCCGCGGTCCCGGCGGCGGATCCGGCCCGTGCCGCCTCATCCGCCGGCCCCGTTCGCGTCGCCGCAACGTCGCCCGCCGCCGTCCGGGTCGCCGCGGTCCTCGCCGTGGTCGCGCTGGCCGCCGGCGCGGCGGGGTGCGGCTCCGGCGCCGGGAGCATCGGCCGGTCGCAGTCCGGGAATGCGGACGACCAGGTCGCCGTGCCCCCGTCCTCTCCCGCGCGCGTGCTCGGCGACGGATCGACGTCGGACACTGGCCCCCAGCCGCACCAGCCCGTGCCCTACCGGCTCGTGACCGGCGAGGTGCCGCCGCAGTTCGTCGTCTTCTCCTTCGACGGCGCGGCCGAGGACGGCCGCAGGCTGTTCTCCCGGCTCCGGGCCGCGGGTGTTCGCTCCGATGCGGCCATGACCTACTTCCTCAGCGGCGTCTCGCTGCTGCCGGTCGGCCGCGCGGACCTCTACGTCCCGCCGGGCGGCGCCGCCCGGCCCGCAGGTCTCGGCGACGACCTGAAGTCGATCGCCGCCACCCTGCGAGAGATGCGGCTGGCCTGGCGGGACGGCAGCGAGATCGGTACCTCCTTCAACGCGCGTACCTGCGCGCAGGCGGCCGCGGGCTCCGGCCGCTGGACACCGGCCGAATGGGGCAGCGAGATCCGGCAGGCCGAGTCCTTCGTCACGCGCTGGAAGTCCAACTCCCGCCTCGTCGACGAGGACCCGCTGCCCTTCGACTACGCCAAGGTCCTCGCCGGCGGCCGGGCCCCCTGCCCCGGCGCCGGAACGGGCCTGCTTCCCGCCGCAAAAGCGGCGGGCTTCCGCTACGACGCGAGCGGCACCGGCGGACGCCAGGTGTGGCCGGCCAAAGCGGGGGGCGTCTGGGAGTTCCCGCTGCCGTCCGTCCCCGTGCCGGGCGGCACGCGCGAGGCCGCGGCGACCGACGCCGGCCCGCTCGGCGCCAGCCTCGGCCGGCAGCAGGTCCACGACGCCTTCGCCGCCGCGTTCCAGCGCGCCTACCGCGGCAACCGCGCACCGCTCTTCGTCGGCGCCCACCTCGCCGCGGCAGGCGACGCCTACCTGCAGGGCATAGAGGACACGATGAAGGACGTGTGCAGCCGGCCGGGCGTGCGCTGCGTGTCCTTCAAGCAGCTCGCGGACTGGCTCGATGCGCAGGATCCGCGGGTGCTGGCCCGCCTGCGCACGCTCGCCGTGGGGCAGGCGCCGGCGCCGGGCTGGAAGGAGTTCGTCGCCGCGGCGAAGCGCTAGGGGTGGGCTGTCGCCCCTCGCATCACGCCGAGGGCGTGCCGGCCCCCGCGGGTGCCGCGAGCAGGGCCTCGCTCAGCACGAACGCCGGGTCGATCTGGGCGACCAGGTCGGCGCCGGTCTTCTCGTTGCCCCAGTTCCGTGCGTTCTTCTCGTGGAAGTGCGTCATCTGGTGGGTGTAGCGCGCCCAGTCGCGGGCCTCGTACGCCCGGTCGGCGTGCTCGTGCACCGTGCGCAGCGCCTCGTGGTTGGCCTGCTCCAGCATCTCGAACCGCGGCGGACGGCCCTTCTCCATGGCCCGCACCCAGTCGGAGTGGCCGAAGGTGACCAGCAGGTCGTCGCCCACCTCGGCCCGCAGGAAGGCCAGGTCGTCCTCGCCCTGCACCTTGTTGCCGATCACGGCCAGGCCGACGCCGAAGTCGCGGGCGTACTCCTTGTACTGGCGGTAGACGGCCACGCCCTTGCGGGTCGGCTCGGCGACCAGGAACGTCATGTCGAAGCGGGTGAACATCCCGGAGGCGAACGAGTCGCTCCCGGCCGTCATGTCCACCACCAGGTACTCGTCGCGCCCGTCCACCAGGTGGTTCAGGCACAGCTCCACCGCGCCGACCTTGGAGTGGTAGCAGGCCACGCCCAGGTCCGACTCGCTGAACGGCCCGGTGACCATCAGGCGCGCCGTCGCCTCACCGTCCAGGGCGACGGTGTGCGCGCAGGCCGTGTAGACGGGGTTGTCCTCGACCAGGCGCAGCAGCCGGGAGCCGTGTCCCGGCGGCGTGGTCTTGATCATCGTCCCTGCCGAGTCGATCCGCGGGTTGGCGCCGCGCAGGTACTCCTTGATCTCCGGCAGGTGGGCGCCCAGCGCGGGCAGGGCGGCCGCGTCGTCCTCGTCGAGACCGAGCGCGGGGCCGAGATGCTGGTTGATGTCCGCGTCGATCGCGAGGACGGGGACCTGTGCCGCGGCGAGATGGCGGACGAAGAGCGAGGACAGCGTCGTCTTGCCGCTGCCGCCCTTCCCAACGAAAGCGATCTTCATGTTCGTCAGCGTAGTGGCGTTCGCCACGTTCCAGTCGGCCAGGAGTGGGAAAGGCCACTCGTTCGTGGTCGTTCGGGGTCCCGGGGGGTTTGTATGGTCTTGCACATGGCTTCGAACGCAGCTCCCTCGCCCGCTCACGGGCACGCCGACCCGCTGGCCGTGCTGGGCGATCTCCCGGGTGTTCCCGAGGCGGTCGCCTCGGTGCGCAAGGCCGTCGACGGCGTCTACGGGCACCGCGTGATGCGCCGGCGCTCCGACGAGGTCGCCTCGGAGGCGGCGCTGCGCGGTGCGCGGGCGTCGGCTGCGCTCGCGGACGCGGACTGGCCGCTCGAGGAGCTGCGCCGGCGCAGCGACTTCTCCGCCGACGTCGAGGCCCGCACGGTCGGCGCCGCCCTGCGGCTGACCGCGGAGGCCGGTCAACTGCTCGGCATCTGGCGCCAGTCGCCGGTCCAGGCGCTCGCCCGGCTGCACCTGGTGGCGGCCGGCGGCGTCGCCGACGACGCGACGGTGGGGCGCCCGCGGCTGAGCGGGGAGGCCGTGGACGAGCCGCTGGTCCCGGTCTCCGAGATCCCGCTGCCCGATCCGATAGAGGTCAACGCGCGGCTGGAGGGCCTGGCCGACCTGCTGCGCGCCGGCACCAGGGCGCCCGCGCTGGTGGTGGCCGCGGCCGTGCACGGCGAACTGCTCTGCCTGCGGCCGTTCGGGTCCTTCAACGGTCCTGTGGCGCGGGCCGCCGAACGTATCGTGCTGGTCGGCAGTGGCCTGGACCCCAAGTCGGTCTGCCCGGCCGAGGTCGGCTACGCGGAACTGGGCCGTTCGGACTACCTGGCGGCACTGGAGGGCTACGCCTCGGGAACCCCGGAGGGCATGGCCGTGTGGATCGCCCATTGCGGCAAGGCACTGGAACTCGGCGTGCGCGAGAGCGTGGCGGTCTGCGAGGCGCTGCAGCGCGGGGCCGCCTGAGCCCGGCGGGGACTGCTGGGGGCCCGGCGTGACGCTGGACCCGAGGGCCCGGACAGAGTTGCGGCGGCACCATCGAGATGCCGCCGCTGGCATGTCCGCCGAGTTACCAGTGCGTGCGCGAATTCTGCCCATCAGGCCGGGGTCTTTGCCCGTTACCTGGTGTGGCTGGCCCGGTTGGCGGGTCGCCTACGCGTGGGTGCCCAGCTTCCATACTCGGTCCGTGGGGCCATCTGCTGTGAACTGCGGTCTTCCTCTCGGAACTCCGTGGTCTCGCGGGCCTAAGTCCTTTCTACCGCCGACCCGTGCGAAGCGGAACCCCTGGCTTCAGTTTTTACTTTTCCTGCCAATCAGGACATAAGCATCGGCCGGCGCCGCCGGGAGGCCAGCCACACCAGCCCCGCCGTCGCCACCGCCGCACCCACGGCGGCCATGACGAGCACGGGCCCCTGGGGCATCGGCAGCGAGGGGAGGCGCTGGTTGAGCCGCACCGGACGGCTGAACGTCAGCACCGGCCACTCGCGGGCCACCGCCTCCTTGCGCAGCGCCCGGTCCGGGTTGACCGCGTACGGATGGCCGACCGCCTCGAGCATCGGGATGTCGGTCGCCGAATCGCTGTAGGCGAAGGACCGCTCCAGGTCGTACCCCTCGGACTCTGCCAGCAGGGCGATGGCGTCGGCTTTCGCCGGACCGTAGACGTAGTGCTCGATCTCCCCGTTGTACGCGCCGTCCTCGACGACCATCCGGGTGGCGATGACATGGTCGGCGCCGAGCATCTCGCCGATGGGCTCGACGACTTCGGAGCCGGAGGCGCTGACGATCACCACGTCACGCCCGGCGGCTCGGTGCTCCTCGATGAGTGAGGCCGCCTCGTCGTAGATGATCGGATCGATGAGGTCGTGCAGCGTCTCGGCGACGATCTCCCTCACCTGCTGTACATTCCAGCCTCGGCACAGATCGGAGAGGTATTTGCGCATCCCTTCCATCTGGTCGTGATCCGCACCTCCGACCAGGTACACGAACTGGGCATATGCGGTACGCAATACCGCACGTCTGTTGATGAGCCCGCCGTGGTAGAAGGAGCGTCCGAAGGCGAGCGTGCTGGACTTGGCGATCACGGTCTTGTCGAGATCGAAGAACGCCGCGGTGCGCGGTGGCAGGTGGTTTTCCACGAGACGAGCATAGGCAACCACCATTCGGCGTAAGCTCAGGCGCGTGGGTTTGCCTGAGAAGGGCTTCGGGTACACCATGGAAGTCACGGATCGTTCGCGACCGTGCTAACCCGGTCTGGCTCCTCCCCCCCCGAGTCGGACCGTGGGGACGACCCCCGCTCTCCCCCCCGGCGGGGGTCGTCGCATGTCCGGACACGTTTCGGCGCTCCGACCCCGGCTCCGCTGCTCGTACGTCCATCGTTCTCTCCTTCGCATGTGTGTGCGCTTCGATGTGTACGACGCGTGACGGTCCGTAATCGATTCCCGATCCTGCGGAACTCACTCCTCCGAGCGGCGGAGTTATCCACAATCGCCGAGTTGTCCACAGATTCCGACCAAGATCATCTCAATTCCGGTTCGGGTCCCAAGCTGATCGCAGGCGAAGCTCGCCGAGCTCGCACGTCATGCGACGGGGGACTTGGAAATGCCCGGAACCACCACGCCCGACCGCCTCGCGGCCGCCACTGCCGAACGTCCTGCCGGTCCGCTCATTGTGACCGAGGACGAAACACTCCTCGACGATCTGCTCCGGTTGTGCGCCGCCGCGGGCAGCGAACCGGAAGTCGTGTTCACCGCACCGCCGCGCGCGGCCAGTTGGGACCGCGCGCCGCTGGTGCTGGTCGGCGCGGAAGCCGCCGCGCGAGTACGCGGCGCGCCCCGGCGCCAGGGAGTCCTGCTCATCGGCCGGGACGATGACGACGCGGAGACCTGGCGGCAGGGCGTCGGCATCGGCGCCGACCACGTGCTCTTCCTGCCCGAGTCCGAGAGCTGGCTGGTCGACCGCATCGCCGACGTCACCGAGGGAGCGGGCGGTCCCGCGCTGACCATCGGCGTGGTCGGCGGCCGCGGCGGCGCGGGCGCGTCCACCCTGGCCTGCGCGCTCGCGGTCACCGCCGCCCGCGGCGGCCTGCGCGCCATGCTCATCGACGGCGACCCGCTCGGCGGCGGCCTGGACATCCTCTTCGGCGCGGAACGCACCGGAGGGCTGCGCTGGCCGGACTTCGCCGACTCCCGCGGCCGGGTCAACAGCGGCGCGCTCGAGGAGTCCCTGCCGCGGCTCGACTCCCTCAGCGTGCTCAGCTGGGACCGCGGCGACACCGTGCTGGTCCCACCCGAGGCCATGCGGTCCGTGCTGGGCGCCGCCCGGCGCCGGGGCGGCGTGGTCGTCGTCGACCTGCCGCGCCGGGTCGACGACACCACCGCCGAGACGCTCACCCAGATCGATGTGGGGCTGCTGGTGGTCCCGGCCGAACTGCGCGCGGTGGCAGCCGCCAGCCGGGTCGCCGGCGCCGTCCAGGCGGTGCTCGACGATCTGCGTGTGGTGGCCCGAGGCCCCTTCGGCTCCGGACTCGACGACCAGGAGATCGCCCGCCTCATCGGGCTGCCGCTGGCCGGTGAACTGCCGCCGGAGCCCTCGCTGGCCGACGCGCTGTCCGGGGGTCCGCCCGGTTCGGCCCGCCGCGGTCCGCTGGCTCGTTTCTGCGGCGCCTTCCTCGACCAGGCCCTCGGCCACGCCGGGAGCGTGACGGCATGAATCCCGAACTCCTGGAGGCCGTACGGCTCCACCTGGCCGAACACGGCGGTGAACCCACCCCGGCCCGGGTGGCGGCGGCCCTGCGCGCACGAGGGCGCCTGCTGGGCGACGCGGAGGTGCTCGGCGTGGTCGCCGCGCTGCGTTCGGAACTGGTCGGCGCCGGCCCGCTGGAACCCCTGCTCGCCGACCCCGAGGTCACCGACATCCTCGTCAACGCACCGGACCAGGTGTGGATCGACCGGGGCCGCGGGCTGGAACGCAGCAGTGTCGGATTCAGCGACACCGCGGCCGTGCGCCGGCTCGCCCAGCGCCTGGCCACGACCGCCGGACGGCGGCTCGACGACGCCCGGCCCTGGGTGGACGCGCGGTTGCCCGACGGCACGCGGTTGCATGCCGTGCTCCCGCCCGTCGTGGTCGGCTCCCCGTGCCTGTCGCTGCGCGTGGTGCGCGCCCGTGCCTTCACGCTGCCCGAACTCGTGGCCGCCGGCACGCTCGACGCCGCAACCGCCGCACTGCTGCGCGACGTTTTGGACGCCCGCCTGTCGTTCATGATCAGCGGCGGCACGGGATCGGGGAAGACGACGTTGCTCAGCTGCCTGCTCGGCCTGGTGGACCGGGCCGCCAGGATCGTCCTCGCCGAGGACTCCGCCGAGCTGCGCCCCGACCACCCGCACGTGGTCCGGCTGGAGACCCGCCCCGCCAACCAGGAGGGCGCGGGCCTCGTGACCCTGCGGGACCTGGTGCGCCAGGCCCTGCGGATGCGCCCGGACCGGCTGGTGGTCGGCGAGGTCCGGGGAGCCGAAGTCACCGACCTGCTGGCCGCGTTGAACACCGGCCACGAAGGCGGCTGCGGCACGGTCCACGCGAACGCGGCGGGTGACGTGCCCGCCCGCCTGGAGGCGCTCGCCAGCACGGCGGGGCTCGACCGCGCCGCCCTGCACAGCCAGTTGGCCGCTGCCCTGTCCCTGGTCGTCCATCTGGAACGCGACGGCGCCGGCCGTCGGCGGCTCGCCGAGATCCATGTCCTGCGGCGGGGTGCCGACGGTCTGGTGGCCACCGAACCGGCCCTGGTCCGCGATGCCCGCGGCGGCTTCGAGCACGGCCCCGGATGGCAGCGGCTGGATCGGCTCTGCGCGGCAGGTGCGTCATGACCGCGCCCACTTCGACGACGACCCTTGCCGCAGCCGCCGCTCTGTGCGGCCTCCTGGCGACCTTGGCGGCCGCATCCGGCTCCTCGCCCCATCGGCGCGCCCGGCGGCTTCTGGAAGGCCCTGAGCGGCGACCTGGACGCCGTTCTGTGCTCGGGCAGTTGGTGGCCGCGATGGCCTCCGTGCTTCGCGGCGCCCGGCCTCCAGCCGGGCCGAACGGCGGCGACCCGGCACGGGCGGCGGCAGACGGACGGAAGGGGCAGGCGGGTGATCCGGGTCCGGTTCCGGATGCGGACAAGGCCGCGGAGCCCGGCTCGGGCGCGGCTCGCGGGGCTCGGCGCCACGCGAACGGCTCCGGGAAGCGCGCCGGGGGGCTCACGAGTGGTCGGCTGTCACCCACAGTTCCGCTGCGCAACGGGGGCCCGCCCCAAGCATCCGCCACGGACCCTGCGCCCGGCGGAACCGGTGCTGCGGCCGACGATCACGCATGTGGTCAACGGTCGGCCGATGTGCTCTTGTCGCGGTTGCGGGGCAAGGGGCTGC
>WRCZ01000298.1 GCA_009783685.1 Actinomycetes bacterium | reverse complement strand
CCGGGGGGTGTCCCTGAGGCGGGGTGGGGGTAGCCCCCACCCCGGATCGGGGAAAGGCCGGATGGGCGCGGGGAGTTGGGTGCGCGAGAGTCGGGTGGACGCCGAAACCCCGAGGAGAGACCGCCCGATGACTCGCACCGCAGGCAGCGCGCCGGCCGCGGCCCCGGCACCAGCAGCCCTCGCCGCCGTCCCCGCCGCGGCCCCGGGCGGGGTCCGCTCCACGCCCCGATCGGCCCTGCCGGCCCTGCTCTCCTTCGTCCGGTTCGTGGTCTGCGGCGGCGGCGTCACCCTGCTGGCCTCCGGCGCGCTGCTGCTGATCGGCGACCGGGTGCCGCTGGCCCTGGCCAACGCGGTGCTCACCGTCGCCTCCACGGTGCTGGCCACCGAACTGCACGGGCGCTTCACCTTCGGCCGCGGCGGGGCGAGTTGGCGCGACCACGCGGCGAGCGGGCTCACCGTCCTGATGTCGTACCTGTTCACCACCGGCGCCCTGCTGGCCTTCGACGGCGTCCACCCGGGCGCCGGGGCCCTGCTGCGGCAGGGCGTCTACCTGACCGCTTCCGCGCTCGCCGGGCTGGCGCGCTTCCTGCTGCTGCGGTACGTCGTCTTCGCGCACCGCGGCGCCGCCGGCCGGGCCCCCGCCGCCGAGCGCCCGGACCGGGTCGGCGCCCGCCCGGCCGGCACCGCGCTGGTCCAGGGCCGTCCCGGTGTGGTCCCGAGCCGTCCCGGCGGCCGGCCGCAGGCACGTCCGCAGGCGCGCACGGCGGTCGCCGCGGCGGCATGACGGCCGCGTGCCGGCCGCGTGCCGGCCGCGTGCCGGCTCCGCTTCACTCTGCACGCGCGCGGCGGTGCGGCGACGATGGAACCAGCGGACCGTTCCGCCGGCCGGGCGGCACCGGCGGCGGGACGGGCCGGTGCCCGGGACCGCCCGGACACGCCGGTCAGACGCGCACGACGCGTGCAGATCCACCGACCCACCGACCGCCGTCGTAAGGACCGTGAATCCCATGCCCAAGGCCATCGACTTCGCCGAGTTCGGCTCCCCCGACGTCCTCCGCCTCCAGGACCTCGATGCCCCGCAGCCGGGCCCCGGCCAGGTGCGCATCGCCGTGCGGATCGCCGGTGTCAACGCCCTCGACAGCAAGATCAGGTCCGGTTCGATGAACCAGATCTTCCCCGTCACCCTGCCGCACGTCCCCGGCGTCGAGGCGTCCGGCGTGGTCGACGCGCTCGGCGAGGGCGTCGAGGGGCCGGCCGTGGGCGACGCGGTGTTCGGCCCGACCGACACCGGCTCCTACGCCGAGTTCGCGCTCGCCGACGCGGCCAAGGTCGTCCGCAAGCCCGACAGCGTGACCTGGGAGCAGGCCGCCGCCCTGCCGGTGGCGGCCGAGACCAGCTACCGGGCGCTGGAACTGCTCGACCTCAAGCCCGGCGAGACCCTGCTGGTGCACGCGGCGGCCGGCGCGGTCGGCGGCGTGGCCGTGCAGGTCGCCGTCGCCCGCGGGCTGACCGTCATCGGCACCGCCAGCGAGGCCAACCACGATCATCTGCGGGCGCTGGGCGCGATCCCGGTCACCTACGGCGACGGGCTGGTGGACCGGGTCCGCGCGGTGGCCCCGCAGGGCGTCGACGCGGCCCTGGACGCCGCCGGCCGGGGCGGTGCCGTCGCCGCGTCCGTCGAGCTGACCGGCGGCACGGACCGCGTGGTCTCCATCGCCGACGCGGTGGGCGCCGCCAAGCAGGGCGTCCGGTTCACCTCCGGCGGGCCCGGCCAGTACCGGGGCGGGCCGGCCTTCGAGGAGGCACTGGCACTGCTGGCGGCGGGCAAGCTGGACCTGCCCGTGCACCGCGTCCTCCCGCTCGCCGAGGCCGCGGAGGCGCACCGGCTGAGCGAGGCCGGGCACCTGTCCGGCAAGCTCCTGCTCACCGTCTGAGCCCGGAACGCGGCAGGGGCGGGCCGGACACCGGGTCCGGCCCGCCCCGCGCGAGGTGCGCGGCCGGGGATACGCCGCAGGGGCGCGCCGCCGGACGGTGCCCGGCGGCGCGCCCGCCACCTCGGGCGCCTCAGGTGCCGAGCACCTGGAATTCCCACAGCGAGTAGCCGTACGCGGTGGCCCGCTGCGTGCCGTACATCCGCACGTAGCGGCCGGAACCGGAGACCGCGAGCGTCTGGTTGCCACCGGTGCCGGACGTCGTCGAGTAGATCGTCGTCCAGTTCGTGCCGTCGTTCGACGTCTGGATCTGGAACGCCTTGGCGTACGCCGCTTCCCAGTTCAGCTTGATCTGGCTGACGGCGTGGGTGGCGCCGAGGTCCACCCGCAGCCACTGCGGGTCGCTGAACGCGCTCGACCAGCGGGTGCCGGTGCTGCCGTCGGTGGCCGCGGACGCCGGGGTGCCGGTGTTCTCGGTGGACGACGCGGTGGTGGGCCGGCCCTGCGAGAGCGGCGCGGCCGCGCTGCCGCCCGGCGCCTTGTTGTAGACCGCCACGTAGTCGATGTTCATCTGGCCGCCGGAGACCGTGGAGGCGTTGGGCCCGCCGCCGAAGGCGTCGGGGAAGCCACCGCCCATCGCCAGGTCGTAGATGATGAAGAACGGGTGGTCGACGGCGTTCGCCCACGTCGTGGCGTCCACCTGGTTCGCGTTCACCGTGAAGTAGTTGGTGCCGTCCAGGTACCAGCGGATCTGCTCGGGCGACACCGACCGGTCGATCTGCACCGCGTAGGTGTGGTAGCCGGTCTGGCAGCCGGAGCAGGCGTGTTCACCGGACCCGATGCCGGTGCTCTCGTTGCAGGGGCCGCCCGGGTTGGTGCCGCAGTGCAGCGTGCCGAACACCGAACTGCGCGAGTTGATGTCCTCAGGATGTCGACCTCGCCGGACGTCGGCCAGGTGGTCCCGGTGCGCAGTGTCGAGCCGAGCATCCAGAACGCCGGCCAGTACCCGGCGCCGTTGGCCGTGGTCAGGTTCGGCTGCTGGATGGAGGACTGCATCATCACCACGCCGCCGGGCGGCGCGCCGAACGACGAGGACTGGGTCTCGATCCGCCCGGAGGTCCAGCCCGACCGCGGATCGCTGCCCGAGTGCAGCGCCTTGAGCACCAGGTGGCCGTTGCCGTCCTGGTAGACGTTGGAGGTGCTGTTGGTCATCGTCTCGATCTCGCCGGTGCCGAAGCTGCTGCCGGGACCGGTGTCGTACTTCCAGTCGGCGCCGTTGACACCGGTGCCGGCCGCGCCGCTGAAGTCGTCGCTCCAGGTGGTGGTGAAGCCGGCGGGCGGGCCGGGCACCGCGTGCGGGGCCGCGGCGGGCGTCGCGGGGGCGGCCGCCGGGGTGGCGGCGCCGCCGGTGCCGGTGGCCGCGGTGATCCCGGCCACGCTCAGCGCGGCGACCGCGAGGGCGGCCAGGCCGAGCCGGGTGCGGGAGCGGCGGGCGCGGTGGCCGCGCGGGGGAGCGCCGGGGTGCTCGGCCGGCGTGCGTGCGGGGGTGACGGGCATGACGTTCTCCTGACCGGGTGGGGGGACCGTGTCGAGGCGTCCGGCGCTCTTGAGAGCGCTCTCTGGTCACCGAGTTGTCTATAGCCCCATGCGTCACACGTCAAGGTCCCCGGCGCGCAACGACGGCGGGCCCGGGTCGTGTCGACCCGGGCCCGCCGTACGGGAGTTCACCGCTGGGACGTCACGGCTGGAGCCGGACCACCTGCGGCTCGTGGTCGCTGGTCTGGTCGGCGAACTCGGAGTTGATGTGCACCACGTCGTACTCGACGTGCTTCATGTTCGGGCTGACCAGGATGTGGTCGAGCACCTGCGAGTTGCCTTCGTAGACGTAGGAGTAACGCTCCTTGACCGGAAGGGTGTTGACCAGGTCGGTGAGGACCTTGCCGTTGCCCGTCAGGCTGAGCACGGCGGGCGAGAACTGGTAGTCGTTCAGGTCGCCGAGGACCACCACGTTGGCCTTCGGGTCGGCCTTCTCCAGCTGCTCGATGAAGTCGTGCTCGATGACCGCCTGGCGCACCCGCTGCACCTCGGAGCTGCGCACCGGGGGCTGGAAGCGGCTGTCGATGCCCTGGTCGCCGCCCTTGCTGTCGAAGTGGTTGGCGATCACGAACAGCTTCTTGCCGCGGAAGGTGAACTCGCCGGCCAGCGGCTTGCGGCTGGTGTTCCACGCCGGGTCGTTGGGCGCGATCCGGCCGGGGGACACGGTCAGCGCCGTCTTGTCACCGGTGCCGGTGATGCCGACCGCGGTGGTCGAGTCGCCACCCGGGCGGTCGACGAAGCTCACCCGGTCCGGGTTGAACAGGAACGCCTGGCGGATGTTGCCGCCGGGCTGGCCGCCGTCCTTGTCGTTGACCGGGTCGATCTCGCGCCACTGGTAGTGCGGGCCGCCCGCCGCCGCGATGGCGTCGACCAGCTTGTTCAGCGTCTTGTCCGCGGCCACCGTGCCGTCGTCGGTCGCGCCGTTGTTGTCCTGGATCTCCTCCAGGGCGACGACGTCGGGCGAGCGCAGGTTGGTGACCAGGCCCGTGGCCAGCCGGTCGAACTTCGACTGCGGGTTGTTCGGCGCCAGGTTCTCCACGTTGTACGTGGCCACCGTCGCCTGGTTGTCCTTGGCCTTGTCGGTCACCTCGGGCTGCAGCCCGCCGCTCTTGACCGCCCCGATCGTCCGCGCCTGGATGGCGTAGGTGCCGGCGAACTGGTTGTAGTCCAGAGGACCGGCGGTGGTGCCGGTCAGCGTGTCGCCGACGTTGGCGACCGGGAACGCCTGGGTGGCCGTCGGGATCAGCGACTGCACCATCAGGCGGCCGGAGTTGGGCTGGTCGTACCCGGTGTACAGGGTGCCGCCGCGCTTGGTCGGGTTCTGGTCCGGCTTGACCGTCACCCACAGCTCGGAGTACGGGTCGGTGGCGCCGACCACCCGGGTGTTGGCGATCTGCACGTTCATGCCCTCGAGGGACGCGTACAGGTCCAGCGCGTACTCGCTCGGCCGCAGCGGCACGTTCTCGATGCTGCCGCCACCCGCGCTCGGCACGAAGTCGTCCGGCACCGACTTCGCGTCCAGCACCACGGGCGCGGGCAGCGGGTTGCCACTGGAGACCTTGGTCACGGTGGGCTTGGTCAGCTCGGTGACGGCCTGGCCGCCGGCGGTCGCCCCGCCCGGGTAGTACTGGGAGACCGTCGCGGTGACGGTCACCGAGTCGCCCACCGCGACGGTCGGGGTGGAGCTGGTGAAGACGAAGATGCCCTCGCTGGTACGGGGGTTGTCGTCCGGGTGGGGGTCCTGCATCCAGAAGCCCTTGGACGAGCCGGTGCTGCGCACGCCGGTCACGATGCCGGGGACCTCGCCGACCGCCTTGCCGTCCAGCGGCGAGACGCGGGTGTCGCCCTGGATGTCGTGGATCCGGGCGGTGGCCGGCGGCGTGGTGGTCGGCGGCGTGGTGGTGGGCGGGGTGCTGGTCGGCGGGGTGGTGTCGGTGCCGGAGCTCTGCGGGGTGGGCGCGCCGGCGGTGAAGTCGGCGGCGTTGTCGTCGGTGTCGGCCAGGTTCGCGGCACGCGCCACCGAGTCGGTGTTGCTCGCGCCGGCCGCCGCGCCGCTGCCCTCGTGCACGACGGCGGTGCCGTACCCGACGAGGTCCTTCACCCGCGGGTCGGCCGCGCAGTCCGCGGCGGTCAGGCAGGTCAGCGGGTCGGCGCCGGACACCAGAGCGACGGTGCCGCTGGTGCCGGACATGGCGATGGTGCCGGTGGCGTCGGGCGTGGGCAGCGCGGTGGTGCCGCCGGTGCCGGCGGCCTCGGCCACCAGGTAGCGGCCGCCGCCGGCCAGCGTGCCGCCGAGCGTGGTGACCTGCCACTTGGAGGTGGCGGTCGGGCTGCCCGACAGGTACTGGACGGTGTAGCCGCTCATGTCGAGCGGCGCGGCGCCGGCGTTGGCCAGCTCGACGAAGTCGTTGGTGTACGTGGCGCCGGAGTTGCCCCCGCCGCCGTAGACCTCGGCGATCAGGCCGTCGGAGGACGGCGTCGCGAAGGCGGAGTGGACGGTCACACCGGCCAGGACGACCGCACCGGCTATGCCGATCGGCAGCATGCGGCGGCGGATCTGGGAACGGGCAGGACCCGTGGAACGGGGTCTCGCGGGCTGGGAGGGGGTGGCCTCGGAAGAGTGCGACACCTGAGGGTCTCTCCTTCGTGCGGGACGGCACATGACATGACGCGACTTCAGTCCCGCGGTGCGGGGGAGCGCGAACGGCCCTCAAGATACGCGCGTAGAACGAGGCCGAGAAGGAGTTTCGAAGTTAATTCTGGGTGCCGAAGGTGAACTCTCTCCCTAGACGAGAAGTTTGTCCGATGGGCTGTCAGATCCGCCGGATGATCACCGTGCGGGTGTGATTGCGGCGGCTGACTGCCCCCGCATGCCGGTGACGATGAGGTCGATGCCGCGCCCGTAGTACTCGTCCGTGCTGGGGCATGCGGTGAGCGGTTCGGCGGCCGCGACGAGGTGCGGGTAGCGCGCCGGGTCGAGCGAGAGCAGCTGCGCGCGGCGGATCCGCAGTTGCTCGTCCTGTGTCGCGGGATCGGGGTGCCGGGTGCGGCCGGGCTCCGTGATCACCAGCGTGACAAGGAAGTTGAGTGCCTGGCAGGCGGCGTCCGCGCCCTGCTGAACGTCCATCCCCGCCTCTGTCAGCAGGGCCAGCGTGCGCTCGGTGAGGAGCAGCCCCGACGGGCAGGCCAGCACGCGGTCGAACACCAGCGGGAGGGTGTTCGGGTGCGGGCGCATCGCGGCGAGGATCGCGGTGAGCAGGTCGTGCATCTGCTCGTGCCACGGCCGGTCGTCGGCGGCCGGCGGCCGGACGTCGTCCAGCACGCTGTCGGCGAGGGCGTCGAGCAGCCCGTCCTTGTCGTCGAAGTGCCGGTAGAGCGCCATCGGCGTCACGTCGTGCTGCTGGGCGACCCGCCGCACCGTGACCGCGTCCAGGCCCTCGGCGTCCGCCACGGACATGGCCGTGGCGACCAGCTCGTCCCTGTTCAAGCGCCGCTGTGCGGGCATCTGCACGCCTTCCGTCCCGGTGTCGTGTGTACAGCGTACGCAAAGCGGCGAGGCGGGCCGTCCGGTCCCTCCGGGCGGCGGGCGCTGAAGGTATACGTCGTACACAACGGCTGTGTATGGTGGACGCCGAAAGCATACGTCGTATACCTATGGAGGGGGAGACCACGATGCGACGCAGTCCCTGGGCCACGCTGACAGTGCTGGCCCTTGCCCAGTTCATCGTCGTGCTCGACGTGACGATCGTGAACGTCGCGCTGCCCGACATCCAGAAAGACCTCGGCTTCACCGCCGACGGGCTGCAGTGGGTGATCAGCGCGTACACGCTGCTGTTCGGCGGCTTCCTGCTGCTCGGCGGGCGGGCCGCCGACCTGCTCGGCGCGCGGCGGGTGTTCGTCGCCGGGCTCGTGCTGTTCGGCGCCACCTCGCTGCTCGGCGGCCTGGCCGGCTCGCCCGGCCTGCTGATCGCGGCCCGCGCGGTGCAGGGACTGGGCGGCGCGCTGCTGTCGCCGGCCGCGCTGTCCATCCTCACCGTCACCTTCGAGCACGGCCGCCGCCGCAACATCGCGATGGGCGTGTGGGGCGGTCTCGCCGGGCTCGGCGGCACCCTCGGCGTGGTGGCCGGCGGCCTGCTCGTCGACTCCTTCAGCTGGCGCTGGGTGTTCATCGTCAACGTGCCGATCGTCGTCGCGCTGGTGGCCGTCACCCCGGTCTTCGTCCGCCGGTCCGTCCT
>WRCZ01000297.1 GCA_009783685.1 Actinomycetes bacterium | reverse complement strand
TACGACGCCCGCGCGGTCCAACAGGGCTGGGACACCGCGTCGTTCGACGCCTCCGGCTGGCACCCGGTCACCACCGCCACCGCGCCCGGCGGCAGCCTGGTGGCCGGTACCCAGCCGCCGGTCAAGGTGGTCCAGGACCTGCGCCCGGTGAAGGTCACCCAGCCACACCCCGGCACCTATGTCTACGACTTCGGGCAGAACGTCGCCGGCTGGGAGCGGATCGGCGCCCGTGGACCCGCGGGCACGGCCATCACCCTGCGGACCGCCGAGGAACTCTCCTCCGACGGCACCCTGGACACCACCACCAACCGCAACGCCGCCTCCACCGACACCTTCGTGCTGGCCGGCACCGGGAGCACCGAGACCTACGAACCGCGGTTCACCTACCACGGGTTCCGCTACCTGGAGGTCACCGGCTACCCCGGCACCCCGACCGCGGCCGACGTCACCGGGCGCGTCGTGCACGCCGACGTCGCCTCCACCGGCACCTTCGACTCCTCCGACGCGCTGCTGAACCAGATCTGGCAGAACAACCGTTGGAGCATGCTCAACAACTCGATGAGCATCCCCACCGACAACCCCGTGCGCGACGAGCGGACCCCGCCCGGCATGGACGTGCAGGCGTACCACGACGCCGCGGTACGGGAGTTCGGGATGGACGGCTTCTACGCCAAGTACCTCCAGGACATGCCGCCCGGCACCGCGCTGCCCAACGACGCAGGCAACGCCCAGCAGCCCGACATGGGCGGCGACCAGATCTCCCTGGCCTGGACGCTGTACGAGCAGTACGGCGACCTGGACGCGCTCACCGCCGCCTACCCCGCGATGCGCACGTTCGTCGACGCCAACGCCACCGGCGTGCCCGGGCACATCTGGCCCGACGACCGCGGCTTCGGCGACTGGTGCCCGCCCTACTACGGCCCCGGCACCAACGACGGGATGGGCAGCCCCGGCGCGGGCAGCTGCTTCAGCGAGGTGTCGCTGGTCAACACCGCGCTGTCCTACCTTCAGGCGGTCGATGTCGCCAAGGCCGCCCGGGCGCTGGACCACGGTGACGACGCGACGCACTACGCCGCTCTCGCCGAGGAGATCAAGCAGGCGTTCAACGCGCACTTCCTGAACGGCGCGGGCGACACCTACGGCGACGGCCGCCAGGTGACGAGCATCCTGCCGCTGGCCTTCGGCATGGTGCCGCAGGACAAGGTCGCCGCGGTCGGGGCCCAGCTGGTCCACACGATCACCGCCACCAACGGCGGCCACCTGGACACCGGCATCTTCGGCACCCGCTACCTCGTCGACGCGCTCGCCGCGATCGGGCGCACCGACGTCGCGATGACCGTGCTCGACAAGACCGACTACCCCGGGTTCGGGTTCGAGATCGCCCACAACGCGACGTCGTCGTGGGAGGAGTGGCTGTACAGCTCCGGCATGGAGACGCACGACCACGCGATGTTCGGCGGCATCAACGCCTCCCTGTACACCGTGTTCGGCGGCATCCAGCCGGCCGCGGCCGGCTACCGCGAGGTCACCGTCGCCCCGCAGGTGCCGGCCGGGCTCGGCCGGGTCTCCGTCACGCAGGACACCGTGCGCGGCCGGATCGCCAGCGCGTGGGTGCACGACGGCACGTCCTTCGACCTGACGGTGACCCTGCCCGCCAACACCACCGGGGAAGTGCGGCTGCCCGCGGGCGTCACCGGCACCGTGCACGCACCGGCCGGTGCCGTACGGGTCGGCGGTGACGGCGCTTCCGCGTACCGGGTCGGCTCCGGGACCTGGCACTTCCACGTGGGCTGACCGGCCCGTTACGACCGCAGGAGAGCGGCCCCCGCCCGGGAACGGGCGGGGGCCGCGTGCGTACGGCGGGATCAGGGGCCGGGCCAGCCCGCTTCCAGCAGGTCGAAGACGGCATCCATGGCCGCACGCGGGTCGGCCGCCGTACCGGCCAGGTCGGGAACCTCCAGGGCGTACCGCACGAGCGCGCGCACGGTCATGTCGGCCGGGTCCCGGCCGGCCTCGGCGGCCACCGCCTCGGCCAGCGCGTCCTCGCTGGCGATCCACAGCTTGCGGGAGTGGTCGCGCAGCGCGGGTGTGCCGGTGATCAGCGCGGTCCTGCGCCGGAACTCCGGCGAGGGGTCGGCCAGGAAGGGACCGCGGCCGCCCATGAACGCGCGCAGGGCCGCGATGATCGACTGCCCCTCCGGCCGCTCCCGCACGGCCGCCACCAGGCCCTCGCGCCGCTCGACGCCGTCGTCGAAGATCAGCGCCTCCTTGCCGTCCGGCACGTGCTTGAAGAGCGTGGCGACCGCGACGTCCGCCTCCTCGGCGATCTGCGCGACGGTCACCTGGTCGTAGCCGCGCTCGGTGAACAACCGCAGCGCCGCCTCGGCCAGCGCCTGCCGGGTCCGGGCCTTCTTGCGCTCGCGCCGCCCCATCCCGGCGGCCGGGTCCGCCGCGTCCACCGCACGCTGAGTCGTCATGCCCCGATCGTAGTCCGATCCCGAGACGGCTACGAAAGTAGAGTGATTATGAAAATGGAGTGACTCTGCTTATGCTGGTGGAGCCGGCCCGCCCGGGCCCGGCACCCGCCCGCACGGAAGGAGCCCGCCATGGACGCCACGACGCACCCGCAGCAGCAGCCCGGGGCGCAGCCGCAGGCCCACGCCCCGACGGCACCGCCGCCCACGACGGCCGGCGGCGCCGCCCAGGCCACGACGCCGTCGACCCGCCTGATGTGGGCGATCCTGGCGCTGGTGCTGCTCGCCGACGCGCTCGACATGATCGACTCGACGGTGACCACCATCGCCGCACCGACCGTCGCCGCGGACCTCGGCGGCGGCCAGGGCCTCATCAAGTGGCTCGGCTCCTCCTACGCCCTCGCGATGGGCGTGCTGCTGGTGGTCGGCGGCCGGCTCGGCGACAAGTTCGGGCAGCGCAGGCTGTTCCTGACCGGCATGGCCGGGTTCACCGCCGCCTCCGCCGTGTGCGGGCTGGCACCCGACCCCGGGCTGCTGATCGTCGCGCGCGTCGCCCAGGGCGCCTTCGGCGCGCTGCTGATCCCGCAGGGCATGGCGATCATGACGAGGACCTTCTCCCGGGACATGCTCGGCAAGGCGTTCGGCATGTTCGGGCCGCTGCTCGGCCTGGCCTCGGTCGGCGGGCCGATCCTCGCCGGACTCGTCATCGACGCGGACATCGCCGGCCTGTCCTGGCGGCCCGTCTTCCTGATCAACCTGCTGCTCGGCGGGGTGGGCCTGGTCCTCGCCGCACGGCTGCTGCCGCACGACCGCGACGCCCGCCGGGACACCGTGGTCGACGCCATCGGCTCCGGGCTGCTCGGGACCGCCATGTTCGGCCTGCTCTACGGCCTGATCGAGGGCTCCACGAACGGCTGGAACGCGCTGCCGATCGGCTCGCTCGCCGCGGGCGCGCTGTTCCTCGCGGCCTTCGCCCGGCGCCAGAACACCGCGGCCCAGCCGCTCCTCAAGCCCTCGCTGCTGCGCAACCGCGGCTTCACCTCCGGCATGCTGCTCGGGCTCGCCGTGTTCGCCGCCACCAGCGGGCTGGTCTACGTGCTGTCGCTGTACATGCAGGGCGCCCTGCATGCCAGCCCGCGGGGGGCCGCACTCGGGCTGCTGCCGCTGACGCTCGGCATCATCGTCTCGGCGGGCGCGTGCATGGCGCTGATCAAGCGGCTCGGCCGCACCCTCATCCCGATCGGCCTGGCCTTCGTGCTCGCCGGCTGCGGCTGGCTCCTCGCCCTGGTCGCGCACTCCGGTACCGGCCTGAGCCTGTGGACGCTGGCGCCCGCGGTCTTCCTCACCGGCCTGGGCATGGGCGCCTGCTACGGCACGATCTTCGACATCGCGCTCGGTGACATCGCCGCCGACGAGGCCGGCAGCGCCAGCGGATCGCTCAGCGCCGTCCAGCAACTCGCCGCCGGCATCGGCTCCGCCGCCGTCACGTCGGTCTTCTTCCAGAACGCCGGACGCGGCCAGGCGCACGCCATGACGGTCAGCCTCGTCATCGTCCTCGCGGTCGCCGCCCTGTGCCTGCCCGCGGTCGGGCTGCTGCCGCGCCGGGCGCCGGAGGAGCAGCACGGGCACGGGTGAGGGACGGGCGGGAGAGGGGTTGGAGGGGTGGCGGCCGCCTCCCAGGCCGGGAGGCACCCGGCGGCGACCCGAGGCCGGAGCGCCGCCGGGGGAGGCGTGGCGTCAGCGGGGGAGGGCGTCGAGCCAGGCGACCAGCAGCCCGTTCAGCTCCTCGGGGCGCTCCTGCTGGATCCAGTGGCCGCAGCCTTCGAGGATGTGCGAGGAGACCAGGCCGGGCAGGGTCGCCGGGAACGCCGCGATCGCGTCGGCCAGCCACGTCGTGGAGGCGTCCTGCGACCCGCCCGCGAACAGCGAGGGCTGGGGGATCGGGGCGCCGTCGACATCGGCGAGGTCCTCCCAGTCCCGGTCCATGTTGCGGTACCTGTTGAGCGCGCCCGCCATCCCGGTCCGCTCGAACTCCGCGGCATAGACGTCGAGTTCGTCCTCGCCGAGCCAGGCGGGCAGGACGCCCGCGGGGAACCGCTCGCGCAGCGTCCCGCCCCGGCGGACGAAGTGCGGGTCGGCGGCACCGGGCGCCGGCATCGTGTCGGCGGACAGCGCGGCGTAGAACCCGGCGAGCCATCCGCGCACATCCGGCTCGATCTCGGCCTCGGCGCGCCCCGGCTGCTGGAAGTACCCGACGTAGAACTCGTCGGGGGCCGGCCCGGCGGCCGTGCCTTCGCCGCTGCTCGCGCCGTCCGAGGCGTCCGACCCGTCCGCGTCGCCCGCGTCACCGCTCATCCGCGCGAAGACCTCGCTGGGACGCGGGCCGCCGCGCGGCGTGTACGGGACGCTCAGCATGCCGACGGCGCGGAACACGTCGGGCCTGAGCAGCGCGGAGTTCGCGGCGATGCCCGCGCCCCAGTCGTGGCCCACGATCACCGCGGTCTCCTCGCCGAGGCCGTGCACCGCCGCGGCCGCGTCCGCCACCAACTCCCGCATCCGGTACGCCGACACCTCGGCGGGCCGGGACGAGCGGCCGTAGCCGCGGACGTCGACGGCGGCCGCGCGGTAGCCGGCCGCGGCCAGCGCGGGCAGCTGGCGGCGCCAGGAGTACCAGGACTCGGGGAACCCGTGAACGAGCAGCACCAGCGGTCCCGTTCCCTGCTCCACCAGGTGGATGCGGCCGGCGGGTCCCGGCACCAGGCGGTGCGTGGCCTGTCCGGTCGGGGTGGCGGGCTGGGGCATGGGGTCCTCCCGGGGGTGCGGTCGCGCGGCGACGTTCCGTCGGACCGCGATCCGTTGGTGCGCGATCCGTTGGTCCGCGATCCGTGGTGCGGGTCGTGTGCGCCTGGCGACGTGTGGGGTGGGGCATCGGGTGAGTTGTGTGCGGCGTGCGGTGTGTTGCGCGCTGCGGGTGGCGTCGCGTCCGCGCGGGCCTGTGACCTGCCGCGCGGTGTGCGGCTCCGACAGCGAGCATGCGGCGCCGCGCGGCGCGCGGGCGACATTTGTTGCCGGTTCGGCAAACGCGTCGGATGCGGGGCTGTGCCGTGCGCGATCCCGGCCCCGCACGCCGGCCGCGACCGCCCTTGGCCTCGCCGCCCTGCCCCGGGCCACGTTGCCGCACCCGTTCCCGCGCGCGGCCCGCCTTGCCGAGCCGCATGAGCGCAGGGGACCGCTCTTCCTCGGGCCGCGTTGCCGCGCCCGCTCCCGCCGAACGGCCGTACCGGCCCGCCGCCCGCCGCCGCCGCCCGCCGCGCGGCGACGCCGCAGCGCCCTTCGCCGAACCGTCGGCACCGGACCGCCGGCACCGCACCGCGGTTCCCACCGCTCACCCAGGTCGCGGCGCGACGCGCCCACGCCAATCAGGCACATGACGCTGCATCATGATCCGCACGCCGGTAGCATCACGCTGGTCTCCGGCGCCGCGGCCCCACCGTGCCGCCGCCGTACCGCCGAACCGCCGCGCCGTCAGGTCGCGACCTGCCGAGGAGGGGGACCCCATGCTGCCGCAGCCCACCCGAAGGAACGTTCTGCACGGCCTGGCCGCGGGGGTGGGGGTGATCGCCTTCGACCCGCTGACCCATTCCTGGGTCAGCGGCAGGACCACCCCCAAGGACGGGGCCGGCGGCGCGTTCGCCCATGTCCCGCCGCTGGACGGCACGTTGCTGACCGACCCGGCCTCCCTCGCCGCGGACGCCGACGACTTCGGGCACATCGTGCACCGCAGCCCGGGCGCCGTGCTGCGGCCCGGGTCCGTCGCGGACATCGTGACGATGGTCCGGTTCTGCAACGCCCACGGGATCCGGATCGCCGCGCGCGGCCAGGGGCACGGCACCAACGGCCAGGCCCAGGTCGACGGCGGGCTGGTCATCGAGACGACGCCGCTGAACAGCATCGGCCCGGTCTGCGCGGGACCTGCGGGCTCCGGCACCGGAACCGTGACCGTCGGCGCGGGCGCGGTGTGGAGCGCCGTCGTGCACGCCACTCTCGCCCAGGGCCTGACGCCGCCGGTCTTCACCGACTACCTCGAACTGTCCGTGGGCGGCACGCTGTCGGTGGGCGGGCTCGGCGGCCAGTCGCACCTGTACGGCGCGCAGGTGGACAACGTGACGGAGCTCCAGGTGGTGACGGGCGCGGGTGACCTGGTCACCTGCTCGCCGTCCCGCCGCGCCGACCTCTTCCAGGCCGTGCTGGCCGGGCTCGGCCAGTGCGCCGTCATCGTGTCCGCCACGCTGCGGCTGGTGACGGCGCCCACCTCGGTGCGGCACTTCCTGCTGCCGTACACGGACCTGGCCACGTTCGTGGACGACCAGCGGCGGCTCGCCGCGGATAATCGTTTCGCCTACGTGGAGGGCGAGGTCGCGCCCGATGCGGACGGCGCGTTCACCGGGTACGTCCTGGAGGCCGTCGCGTACGGTCCGCCCGCCGGGCCGGAGCCGGACGACGCCGCGCTGCTCAGCGGCCTGCGCTACGACAGGTCCGGGGCGGTCACCGCCGAGACCCTCGGCTACTTCGACTTCCTCGACCGGCTCGCCGGGGGCGTCGCCGCCCTGGAGCAGGCCGGCCTCTGGTCCTGGGCGCACCCCTGGCTCAACCTCCTGCTGCCCGGCGACCGGGTCGCCGGCCTCGCCCGCACCCTGCTCGACCAGCTCGCCGGCCAGCAGGTCGGCCCCGGCGGCGTCGTCCTGCTGTACCCCCTGACCGGCTCCCGCCTGCACGCCCCGCTGCTGCGCGTCCCCGACGACCCGGTCCCCTACCTCCTGGCCGTCCTCTGGACCCTCGACCCGGCCGACCCCGACGCCATCGCCGCCCGCACCGCCGCCAACCACGCCGCCTACGAACTCGTCCGCGCCGCCGGCGGCACCCAGTACCCCGTGGGCACCATCCCCATGACCCCCGACGACTGGCGCGCCCAGTACGGCCGCACCTGGCCCACCTTCACCGCCGCCAAACACCGCTACGACCCCCACAACCTCCTCGCCCCGGGCCAGCACGTCTTCCCGAACTGACAAGAGTGGCCCGGGCCCGCGCAGGCGGGCCGGGCCGTCAACTCCCGCTCTCCAGGGAGCGTTTGATGGTCGCGGGTCGGCGGTGACGGCGGCGGCGTCGCGGGCGAAGCCGTCGTCGGAGAGGCCGGGGCGGCGGCGGGTGAAGACGAGCTCGCTGCCGAGGCCCGCGGCCCGTGCGGGGAGGTTCTCCGGGCGGCGGGCGTAGGCGTACACCTCGTCGGCGGG
>WRCZ01000296.1 GCA_009783685.1 Actinomycetes bacterium | reverse complement strand
CGGACGCGGCGGTTCACGCTCGGGCACCCCGAGCGGTTCACCGTGTCCGCGGACGGCGGGACGGTGCTGTTCCTGCGCAGCCGGGCCGGGGACGATCCGGTGGCGTGCCTGTGGGCGCTGGACGTCCGGAGCGGGGTGGAGCGGATGCTCGCCGACCCCGCGGAGCTGTGCGGCGGAACGTCAGGGCAGGGCATCGCGTCGTACGCGGCGGACGGCCCCGCGGAGTTGGTGGCGTTCGCGCTGGCGGGCGGGTTGTGGGTGGTGGAGGTCGCCACGGGGCGGGCGCGGCAACTGCCGGCCGCCGGACCGGTGGTGGACCCGCGTCCCGATCCGGCGGGGCGGCGGGTCGCCTACACGGCGGGCGGCGCCCTGCGGGTGATCGAGGCGGACGGGACCGGGGACCGCGCGGTCGCCGAACCGGACGGCCCGGACCTGGAGTTCGGTGCCGGTGAGCACACGGCGGCGGTCGCGCCGGGCGACCCGCGCGGATTCTGGTGGGCGCCGGGCGGCGACCGGCTGCTGGTCGCGCGGGTGGACTCGGCCCGGGTCCCGCTGCGGCAACTCGGCGGCGCCGCCGGTCCCGGCGCACGGCCGCGGGCGGTGCGCTACACCGCTCCGGGCGAGCCCTGCGCCGAAGTGACGCTGTGGGTGGCCGCGCTGGACGGGACCCGCACCCCTGTGGACGTCGACCGTGGGGAGTTCCCCTACCTGGCGGGCGCCGGATGGGACCGGCACGGCCCGTTCGCCGCCGTGCAGTCCCGCGCGCAGGACCGGGTCCGCACCGTGGGGATCGATCCGGCGGACGGCCGCACCGCGGTCCTCGCCGAGCAGCACGACACGCCCTGGGTGCACCTGGTGCCGGGGCTGCCGGCACGCACCCCGTCGGGCGCGCTGCTCGGCCATCGGGACGCGGACGGCACCAGGTTCCTCACCGTGGACGGAACACCCGTCACCCCGCCCGGTCTCCACCTGCGCGCCGTGCTGGGCGCGGAGAGCGACGACGTGCTGTTCACGGCCTCGGACGACCCGGCCGAGACGCACGTGTGGCTGTGGCAGGGCCGGACCGGCGGGCTGCGGCGGTTGAGCGCGATGCCGGGCGTGCACTCCGGTGCCCGGCGCGGCGGCACGCTGCTGCTGGTCGCCGACGGCGTCCGCCCGCACGGGCGGGCCACCGTGGTACCGGACCGGCAGCCGCCGCTCCAGGTGGCGTCGGCGGCCGAACACCCCGTGCTGCGGCCGCGGGTGACGCGGCTGGTGCTGGGCCCGCGCGCGCTGCGCGCCGACCTGTACCTGCCGTCCTGGCACCGCACGGGCAGCGGGCCGCTGCCGGTCCTGCTCGACCCTTACGGCGGCCCGAGCCGGCAGCGGGTGACCGCGGCGCCGGACTGGCGCGCCCCGCTGTCGCAGTGGTTCGCCGAACAGGGCTTCGCGGTGCTGGTGGCCGACGGGCGCGGCACGCCCGGCCGCGGTCCCGACTGGGAACGCGCCGTGCACGGCGACCTGTTCGGGCCGGTCCTCGACGACCAGGTGACCGCCCTGCGGGAGGCGGCGGCGCGCTGCCCCGACCTCGACCTGGGCCGCGTCGGCATCCGCGGCTCCTCGTTCGGCGGGACCCTCGCGGCCCTCGCCGTGCTGCGCCGCCCCGACTGCTTCCATGCGGCGGTCGCCGCCTCGGGGGTCACCGACCCGCGCCTCTACCACGCCCGGAACCGCGAGCGGTTCCTGGGCCTCCCGGACGCCTTCCCCGAGCGCTACGACGCAGGGGTGGTGGCTCCGGCGGCGAACCGGCCGGCCCGCCCGCTGCTGCTCGTCCACGGGCTCGACGACGCGAACGTGCCCGTATCCCACACCCGAAGGCTGTCCGCCGCGCTGCTGGCCGCGGGACACCCGCACGAGGTGCTGCTGCTGCGCGGCGTCGGCCACCAGGTGCTCGGGGCGGTCACCACCGGGTACCTGCTGCGGCGCCAACGGGACTTCCTGCGGCGGCACTTGCGGGTGGATGCCGATGCGACCGGCAGCCGTCCGCGGTGAGGCCGCCGGGAGCGGTCAGCAGCCGTCGCTGCCGGCGACCGGCACGACGTCGGGCTTCGTCCCGAGCGTGGCGCGCAGGACGAGCCGGTAGGCCTGCCAGGTCAGCGCCGGCGAGTACGAGGTGTACTCGTAGCAACCCCCCTGGTGCAGGCCGCCGATGAGGCCGTCGACCTCGGTGAGCCCGGTGCCCGGGACCTTGGTGAGCCAGGGGCTTCCGCTGCTGCCGCCCACGTACCCGTGGCAGTTGAAGCCGGGGAAGCCGTCGGTGTACGAGACGGTGGTGGTGCACTTGATGGGCTTGTCGTCGATCCCGGCGTTGTAGGCCACGTCCGTGACGGTCTGGCCGGCGCGCGGTGCCCGGCCGAGGACGTTGCCGCCGGTCACGTCCTGCAGGGCGGTCCGCCTGCCGTCGACGGACTGCTCCGCGACCTGGAGGATCGCGTAGTCGTACTGCGGATCCTGGGTGCTGATCCAGCGCGGGTCGACGTAGGCGCGGGTGACGGTCCACACGCCGTACGGGGTCTGGCCGTCGCGGTAGCCGGGGGCGAACTGCCAGCCGGCGGCGGTGCCGGACACGCAGTGCGCGGCGGCCAGCAGCAGGTCGCGGCCGGGGCTGGCCACGACGCTCGCGGTGCAGCCGTGGTCCTGGTCCAGCCCGTGGCGGAACAGCGGACCCACGGTGGATATGCCGTCGAACGGGGTGGCGGTCGGGGTCCCGGGGGGCGCGGGCGGGTCGGCCAGCGCGGGCGCCGCAGCGATTCCGGTCGCCACCAGGAACGGGGCGAGGACCGCGAGCACTCGCGCACGGGAGAACCTGAGCATACGTGGACCCTTCGTCGGAACGGCCGCCTCGGCGGGGACCCGCGGGCCGGCCGCGCCCGGCGGCCGGAGGCGGCGCGACCGGGGAAGGCTACCCCCTTGATCGGTACGCGGAACAGGGCCCGGGGCGCGGTTCACAGGGTGTGGGCCGCCGCTCCCACAAGGGAGTTGTGCCCACCGCGTCGTCTTCCCGGCTGTCCCGGCAGCCCGACGCGTACCGATCCCTGCTGTCCCAGCAGCCCGACGCGTACCGGTTCCGGCTCCCCCAGCAGCCCGACGCGTACCGGCCTCGGCTGCCCCAGCAGCCCGACGCGTACCGGTTCCGGCTCCCCCGGGCCCGGGGCTCACGGCGCGCCGGCCACCGCGCGCATGGCGCGGCCGTACTGCCCGGCGATCGCGCGCTGGAGCCCGCGACCCAGGGGGCCGGCGGCCCGCGCGTACCAGGCGGCAGGACGGCTGACCGCGACGACCGTGAAGACCACCGGGCCGCCGGGCTCCGCACGGCTGAGCACGAACGCCTCCTCGCCGGACTCCGGGTGGCCGGGCAGGGTGCCGTAGGCGAATCCGGCCCGGTGCTCGTCGCGGACCGTCCACACCACCCGGCACGGTGCCGCGACCGGCCCGAGGCGCAGCAGCACGCCCACGCCGGGGGCGGCCTGGGGCTGTTCGGGGACGACCGTCAGCAGCGGCACGGCCTGGTGCATCCGCCAGCCGAGGAGCGCGTCGGCCGCCGACTCGAAGGTGCCCGCGGGCAGTGCGGTCCGCAGCCGCAGCGCGTGGAATCCGGGCGGGGCCGGCCGCTCGTCCTCGGCGGTGATGCCGGGCCAGGGGTAGGTCAGGTCCTGCATGCGGGCACCGTACAGCGCGCCACGCGCCCAGCCGGGATCCGCCCCGGGCCGGGACACGTGGCGCGCGTGAGGTGCGGGTGGAGGTGCGCATCCGGCGCCTCGTGGGTCATGAGGGGGGAGCCTGTTCCCCGCGGGGTGTGGTCGCGGGGAACAGGCTCCGGTTCGCGGGGCGCCGCCGGCGGGATCAGCCGGCGGCGCCCGGGGCCGCGCGCGGGGCCGAGGGCCCCGGCGCGGCGGGGATCACTGGCCGTAGCCCAGCGCGAACAGGTGCACGGTGCCGCTGGCGCCGGTGACCGGCAGCGTGACGGAGGCGACCGTCTTCGACGCGTCGAGCGGCACCTTCACCGCGAAGACGTACGCCTTGACGGTGTCCCGGCCGCCGCTGGCGGTGTTCCGGTAGCCGGTGGTGACGGCCGCGGTGTTGCCGGCGACCGGCTGGCTGGAACCGCCGTTGAGCGTCCAGTCGGAGAACGTGACGGTCGCCTTGGCGGTGCTGCCGTCGGTGTAGGTGACGGTCAGCTCGCCGGGGACGCCGCTGCCGTCGGTCGGGGCGTTGGTCGCCGAGCCCAGCAGGCCGAGGAACGCGCCGCTGGTGCCCGCGGGCTGCGGGAGGTTCTGCCCGGCGACCGCCAGGTTGTCGAACTGGCCCGCGGCCGGAGTCGGCCAGGTGTACGTGATGCCGTCCGCGGTGACCTTGCTGCCGCCGGTGACCCCGGCCGCGCTCAGCGCGTCCTGCGAGTACGCCCAGCCGCCGTCGTCGAAGCCGCCGGAGAAGTGGGTGCCGTCCGGGTAGATGCCCTCGTTCGTCTCGTACGGCCACAGCTCACCGGGCTTGGCGACGGCCACCCGCAGCGTCGCACCGCCGAGGTCGGCGCCGCCGGCCCGGTTGGTGAGGGAGAACGTCACCGCGTACGCGCCCTCGCTGCCGCCGGCCGTGACCGGCACCTGCGCCTCGGCGCTGCCCTCGGGCGGCACGGTCACCGAGCCGGAGGCGGTCCCCACGGTGACGCCGTCGGGCGCGTGCGCGGCCCAGTCCACGGTCACCGGCGAGGAGCCGAGGTTCGTCAGCTTCAGCAGGCCCTGGCTGCTGCTGCCGGGCGGCACGATCAGCCCGTCACTGGTCGGCCCGGTGGCCGCCAGCACCCGGCCGCCGCCGGTGGTGTCGGACGGCGGGACCGAGTCCGCGCCGGACGCCCACGAGGTGTTCGGGGTGGTGCCCAGGGTGAAGTCGAGCGAGCCCGCCTTCTGGAACTGCCCGAACGTCAGCCAGTTGTCGCCGTACGCCTTGCCGCCCACCTTCAGCGACTGCACGTAGGGCGCGTCGGGGGCCGCCTGCGGCGCGTTGATCCGCAGCTCCTTGCCGTTGCCGAAGGTGACCTGCGCGACCGGGAAGGCCGGGCTGCCCAGCACCAGGGTGTCGGTGCCCGGCGTCTCCGGGTACATGCCGAGCGAGGACCAGACGTACCAGGAGCTCATCGCGCCCAGGTCGTCGTTGCCGAACGAGCCGACGGGCGCGTTGAAGTAGAGCTTCTGCTGTGCCTGCCGGACCGCCGCCTGCGTCTTCCACGGCTGCCCCAGGTAGTTGTACTCCCAGGGGATCTCCAGGCTCGGCTCGTTGCTCAGGTCGGCGTTGGTGCCGCCCGGGTCGCTGATGTTGCCCAGCAGGCTGTCGAGGTACGAGGAGTAGGCCGCCGCACCGCCGCGGGCGACGATCAGCTGGGAGACGTCGAACGGCACCATGGGCGTGTACTGCGCGGAGGTGCCCTCGACGAAGCCGTTGGAGGTGCCCGGGGTGAAGCCGCCCGCGAACTGACCGTTCTTGTTCTTGCCCTGCATGTAGCCGGTCTGCGGGTTGAAGACGTTCATCCAGTCCTGCGCCCGGGTGGCGAACTTCTGGTAGTCGGCGGCCTTGCCGAGCGACTTGGCGAACGACGCGATCGCGTAGTCGGCGGTGTCGTACTCCAGTTGCGTGGACACCGGGCCGTAGAAGTTGCAGCACGGGTAGCCGGACTGGTCCAGCGGCAGGTAGCCGTAGGAGTCGCGCACGGCCTGGCCGGGGCGGTTCTGGTTGGGCGCGGTGGCCTCGTGCTCCATCGCCTCCAGGGCGTGGGCGGTGTCGAAGTCACGGGCGCCGAAGGCGTACGCGTCGGCGATGATGCCGTCGGCCGGGTCGCCGACCATCACATAGCTCTCGCCGTTGTTCGACGCCCACTTGGGCAGCAGACCGGTCTGGTCGTAGCCGTTGAGCATCGAGGTGACGATGTCGCTGGTCTGCCGGGGCGCGACCATGGCGATGGCCTGCGTCTGCGAACGGTAGGTGTCCCAGCCGGAGTAGTTGGCGTACTGCGCCAGTTGGCCCTTGGCGAGCTTGTGGACCTGGTCGTCCATGCCCATGTACGCGCCGTTGACGTCGGAGAACGTGTTGGGGTGCAGCAGCGTGTGGTACAGCGCGGTGTAGAACTGCACCTGCTGGTCCTGGCTGCCGCCGCCGATCTTCACCCGGCCGAGGAGCGCGTTCCACGCGTCGTGGTTGGCCTGGCGCATGGCGTCGAAGTTCCAGCCCTTGACCTCGGAGGCGAGGTTGGCCGAGGCGTTGTCGTCGCTGGTGTAGGAGATGGCGACGGCGGCGGTCACCGTCGCGTTCTTCGACGTGTCGAACGTCAGGTACATCCCGTTGGCGCCGGTGACCGGCGCGGCGGCCGCGGCCGCGATCTGGCTCCCGTGCACGGTCGGCGCCGGGTGCGACGGCACGGTGAAGTGCTGCTCGCGCAGCGGGCCGGTGGCGTGCGCGGCGGGCGTCTGCGGGGCGCGCCCCTGACTCAGCGAGGTCGCGTCCGGGTTGATGGTGCTGCCGACCCAGGTGCCGCTGCCGGTGAACGACGTGTTGAACTTGATGTCGAAGTGCAGCGTGTAGTGGTTCTTCGCGCCGCAGAAGTGGCCGCTGTCGACCGAGCCGCTGACCTCGTGGTCGCTGACCGCCTTCACCCGGGTGCCGTCCACCGTGGTGGCGCCGCTGCTCAGCTTGAGCAGCAGGTTCGACTGCGCGCCCGCGGGGAACGTGAAGCGGCCGAGCCCGGAGCGGGTGGTGTCGGTCAGCTCGGTCTTCACGCCGGAGGCGTCGGTGACGCCGTAGTAGCCGATCCCGGTCTGCTCGTCCTTGTGGCTGAACGAGGCGGAGGTGTCGGAGAGGTTGCCCGACAGGGCGCCGCTCACCGGCAGGATCGGCACGTCACCGGCCACGTCGCAGCCCGGCCCCGAGACGTGCGCGAGGCTGAAGCCGGAGATCTTGCTGTCCTTGTACTCGTACCCGCCGCCCTGGGTGCGGTGGGGAGTGGTGTCCGGGCCCCACTGGAGCATGCCGAACGGCATGTCAGGTCCGGGGAACGTGTTGACCGCGCCCGAGGTGCCGATGATCGGGTTCACCAGGGACGCGGGGTCCTTGACGAAGTCCGGCCCGGAGGCGGCGAAGGCCGAGCCGAGGGACTGGAGCGGCAGAGCCATGATGCCCAGGACGGACACCACGGCAAGGCGCCGGCGGAATCTGCTGGAACCTGGTGCGTTCAAACGCCGTTGTCTGACCACAGATAGCCTCCGCACAGAGGATGCCTCGCGCATGGCGGTACCAGGGGACGGATGGCCTCCCCGATCGACAACGTTGTCATTCGTGCTGATGGAACGGACAACGTTGCCAACCTGCACGAGGGTTGAGTAGAGCGCGGATGGTGAGGGTGTGTCAATGGCGGCGGCAGTGAACCCTGGTGACTTCACCCGCCTGGCACGCGGGCCCCGCGGCCGTCCGGGTGGGGGGTGGGGGCGTGGGGTGGTGGGTGATGGGTGGACGTAGCTCGTCAGGTGGACGGATCGGCTGGACGTGATGGGTGGACGTAGCTAGAATCGTGAACGAATCGGCTGAACGTGATCGGTGCGGGTAGTTCGAAAAGTGAACGTCCTGGCCCTTTTTTGCCGGCCTCTCGCCTCCGGGCCCTTAGACCCGGTGTCTGCCGGTCGATCGTGCTCGCCCCCTCGTTCCTCGGGGCCTGCGCGCGTTCTCCCTCTAGACACCGGCGGGCCCTTT
>WRCZ01000295.1 GCA_009783685.1 Actinomycetes bacterium | reverse complement strand
GCAGGCGATGGAGGTGTAGGTGGCGAACGACTCGTTCAGCCACAGGTCGTTCCACCACTCCATGGTGACCAGGTCGCCGAACCACATGTGGGCCAGCTCGTGCAGGATCGTCTCGGCCCGCACCTCGTAGGCGGCGTCGGTCACCTTGGAGCGGAACACGTACTGGTCGCGGATCGTCACCGCGCCTGCGTTCTCCATCGCGCCGGCGTTGAACTCCGGCACGAACAGCTGGTCGTACTTGGCGAACGGGTAGGCGTAGTCGAACTTCTCCTCGAACCAGTCGAAGCCCTGGCGGGTGACGGCGAAGATCTCGTCGGCGTCCAGGTGCTCGGCCAGCGAGGGCCGGCAGTAGATGGCCAGCGGCACGCTGCGGCCGTCGCCCTCCCAGGTGCTGTGCACCGCGGTGTAGGGGCCGGCGATCAGCGCGGTGATGTACGTGGAGATGCGCGGGGTGGGCTCGAAGACCCACACGCCGTCCGCGGTCGGCTCGGGCGTCGGCGAGTTGGAGATCACCGTCCAGCCCTCGGGCGCCTTGACGGTGAAGGCGAAGGTGGCCTTCAGGTCGGGCTGCTCGAAGCTGGCGAACACCCGGCGGGCGTCGGGCACCTCGAACTGCGTGTACAGGTACGCCTGCTTGTCCACCGGGTCGACGAAGCGGTGCAGGCCCTCGCCGGTGTTGGTGTAGGCGCAGTCCGCGACGACCCGCAGCTCGCTGGGGCCGGCCGGCAGGTCGCGCAGGGCGATCCGGGAGTCCTCGAAGACCTCCGCCGGGTCCAGCGCGGTGCCGTTCAGCACCACCTCGCGCACGGTGGGCGCGACCAGGTCGATGAAGGTGGACCCCGCCTCACGCGCCTCGAAGGTCACGGTGGTCACGGAACGGAACGTGCCGCCGTCCTGGGCACCGCTGAGGTCCAGCTCGATCGCATACGCGTCCACGGAGAGCAGGCGCGCACGCTCCTGCGCCTCCTCACGCGTGAGGTTCGTTCCAGCCACGGTGGCCCACTCCTTCTCGCTAGGTGAGACGGCCATCCTCGCACGCCACACGTCCGCGCCGCGGATGCCCTGTGGACAACCCGGCGCGTGCCGCCGCGACGCGCCGGTCGGCCGAAGCGGGAGGCAGGACCCGCGGCTGGTGCGTTGACAGGCGGGGGGCGGGGGTGATGGGCTCGCGGTCCGATGCCGATGCGTGGGTGAGGCGACACCCGGAGGGAACCGTGCTCCGAAGGAGTTCCGCTGTCGCGGTCGTGGCCACCGTGGTCGGCGGCTGGCTCGGGCAGGCCCCCGCGCTCGCCGCACAGCCGGGGCACGACACGGCCGGCAGAGCGGCCACGCAGGGCACCGTCGGCACCGAGCACACCGGGAACGCGCCCTCCGTCTGGCCCAAGCCGCAAAGCCTCACCGTCCAGGGCGACTTCGCCCGGGTGACCGATGAGGTCACGCTCGTCGCGGACGCCGACGCCGACCCGTCCGCGCTGGAGGTCGTGCAGGACGCGCTGCGTGCCGCCGGTGCCAGCAGCATCGTCAGGGCCCGGAACGCCGGGCCCGGCCTGACCGTCTACGTCGGGAGTGCGGCGCAGGGGCCGCTGCGCACGCTGCGCGCCCCGGACACCGGCGACATGCCCGACGGCGGGTACCGGCTGGCGGTCAGCGGCCGCACGGTCGCGCTCGACGGCACCGGCGCCGACGGCCTGTTCCACGCCGCGCAGACGCTGCGTCAGCTCGCGACGACCCAGCACGGCGACCGCGGTTTCAGCCCCGTGGTGGTGCGGGACTGGCCGGCCGCACCCGTGCGCGGCACGGCGGAGAGCTTCTACGGCGTGCCCTGGACGCAGGCGCAGCGGCTGGCCCAACTCGACTTCATGGCCCGCACCAAGCAGAACCGCTACCTGTACGCGCCCGGGGACGACCCCTACCGCCAGGCGCAGTGGCGCGAGCCCTATCCGGCGCGCCAGCGCGCGGAGTTCCGGGAGCTGACCGCCAGGGCCGCGCAGGACCACGTCACCGTCGCCTGGGCGGTGGCCCCGGGCCAGGCGATGTGCTTCAGCTCGCCGGACGACCAGCGCGCCCTGGAGCGCAAGCTGGACGCGATGTGGGCCCTGGGCGTCCGGGCGTTCCAACTCCAGTTCCAGGACGTCAGTTACAGCGAGTGGCACTGCGGCAGGGACGCGGCGCGGTTCGGCTCGGGCCCGGACGCCGCCGCCCGCGCGCAGGCCCAGGTGGCCAACGCCGTCGCCGACCACCTGCGCGCGACATACGGTGCCGCGGCCCCCGAACTGTCGCTGCTGCCCACCGAGTTCTACCAGGACGGCACCACCCCGTACCGGACGGCGCTGGCGGGCGCGCTCGCCGGGGGGATCGACGTCGCGTGGACGGGCGTCGGCGTGCTGCCCCGGCAGATCACCGGCGAGCAAGTGGCGGGCGCCAAGGCCGCGTTGCGGCACCCGCTGCTCACCGTCGACAACTACCCCGTCAACGACTTCGCGCCCGAGCGCCTGTTCCTCGGCCCCTACACCGGCCGGGAGCCCGCCGTCGCGACGGTCTCCGACGGCGTGCTGGCCAGCGCGATGCAGCAGCCGGCGGCCTCCCGCATCCCGCTGTTCACCGCCGCCGACTTCGCCTGGAATCCGGATGCCTACGATCCGCAGGCGTCCTGGCAGGCCGCGATCGACGACCTGGCGGGTCCCGACCCGAAGGCGCGGGCGGCGCTCGGCGCGCTCGCCGGCAACGAGCAGTCGTCGGCGCTGAACGGCGGCGACGCCCAGGCGGCGGGCGGCAGCGGAAGCGGCAACGGCGGCGGGGGCACGAGCAGCAGCGGCAGCACCG
The DNA here is from genome assembly GCA_009783685.1 of Actinomycetes bacterium. GTDB lineage: Bacteria > Actinomycetota > Actinomycetes > Streptomycetales > Streptomycetaceae > Actinacidiphila. The sequence goes on along the minus strand of WRCZ01000295.1, from coordinate 4,961 downwards.
GCACCGCGGGCGGCACCAGGAGCACGGACGGCACCGCCGGGGGCTCCGGCACCGGCAGCCAGGACGGCGCGGAGTCCGCGTATCTCCAGCCGCTGGTACGGCAGTTCTGGACGGCGCTGGACGCCGCCCCGGCCGATCCCGCGGCGCTGCGGACCGCCGCGCAGAGCCTGCGGTCCGCCTTCACCGTGATGCGCACCGCGCCCGCCTCGCTCGCGCCGCTGGCCGGCGGGACGTTCGGCGACGAGGTGCGGCCCTGGCTCGACCGGCTGGCGCAGTACGGCACGGCCGGCGAGCACGCCGTGGACATGCTGGTCGCGCAGGCCGGCGGCGACGGCGCCCGCGCCTGGCAGGCACGCAGGGACCTCGACACCGTCCGGTCCTCGCTGACCGCCCAGGGCACCTCGGCGCAGGTCGGCGGCGGGACCCTCGACGCCTTCCTGGACCGGGCCGTCGACGACGGCGACGGGTGGCTCGGGCTGCGTGCCGACGGCCGGACCGGGACCACCACGATGGCCTCCGGGCGCGGCACCGACCCGTCGGCGATGGTCGACGGCAAGGAGTCCACCGCCTGGTCCTCCAGCGCGCCGCCGCAGCCCGACGACTCCTTCGGCGTGGACCTGGGCTCGGCCCGGCCGGTCAGCTCGGTGCGCATCACCATGGGCGACGGCAGCGGCTCGGACGACTTCCTGCACGACGCGGTCCTGGAGGTCGCCGGGGACGACGGCACGGGCTGGCGGAAGATCGGTGCCTACCACGACCGTTCGGTGATCACCGCGACCCTGCCCGCCGGCACCCGCGCCCGCGAGGTCCGGCTGCGGGCCACCGCGGCGCAGGACGGGCCGGTGACGGTACGGGAGTTCGCGGTGACCGTCAGCGGCTCGGCGGCCCTGACCGCCGACGGCGGGCCGAACGCGCGGGCCGCCGTCGACGGGGACCTGACCAGCGCGGCCGACGCCGGCCCGCTGACCGTGCGCTTCGCGGGCGCGCGGCTGCTCGACACCGTCACGGTCGCCGCGCAGCCCGGCGTTCCGCGGCAGCGGCCCGCCTCCGACGACCGCTTCCCCGCGGGACCGCCCGACGCGGCCGTCCCACCCGCCGAGGTCAGCGACGGCAGGCCGACACCCCCGCCCCCGGTCTCCGTCGAGGTGCACGTGCCCGGCGCGGGCGGCGGCGCGTGGCGCCGCATCGGCGACCTCGCCTCCGACGGCTGGACCGAACTGCCCGCGGGCGTCATGGCCGACGCGGTGCGGCTGTCGGACGCCGCGGGGGTGCGCGAGGTCGTGCCGTGGTTCGCGGAGGCGCCGCGGGTCACCACCGGCGGCACCGACGTGGACGCGTCGGCCGGCGGCCCGGCCGTCACGGTCACCGCGACCGTCACCCCGAGGCTCCCGCGTGATCTCGAGGCGGCGGTCACCCCGGGCAAGGCGCCGGCCGGCATCACCGTGACCGCGCCCGCCCCCCGGGTGCTGCGCCGCGGCGCTTCGGCCGCGGTGCCGCTGCGGATCGCCGTCGCCCCCGGCACCGCGCCCGGCTCCTACACCGTGCCGGTCCGCTTCACGGTGGGCGGCCGTACCGTCGAACGGCAGGTCACGGTACGGGCGCACGCCCCGACCGGCGGCCCCGACCTGCTGCGCAGCGGCACCGCGTTCTCCTCGGGCGACGAGACCCCGGACTTCCCGGCCGGGGCCGTGACCGACGGCGACCCGACCACCCGCTGGTCCTCGCCCGCCGAGGACGACGCGTGGGTGGAGGTCCGGCTGGCGGCCCCGGCCCGGATCGGGCGCGTGGTCCTCGACTGGCAGGACGCGTACGCCGCCTCCTACGAGATCCAGACCTCCGCGGACGGCGTGACCTGGCAGACCGCGGCGGTGGTCGCCGACGGCGACGGCGGGCGCGAGGAGGTGTGGCTGGACGGCAGCACGACCGGCACCCGGTTCCTGCGGATGCAGGGCGTCAAACGGGCCACGAAGTACGGGTATTCGCTGTACGCGATGCAGGCGTACGCGGTGACGGGCTGACGCCCGCGGCGCTGTTCCGCGGTTTCCCGGTGCGTGGTTGGGGCCGTGCCTGGCCGTTCCACTGTTTCCCGGTGCGTAGTTGGGTCGCGCCCGGCCGTTCCGCCCCCGTTTTAAGGCTAGTTGGCGCCGGTGTGCGGGTCGTGGGTGGTGAACACGCAGTCCGAGCCGGTCTCGATGACGGTCGTCGAGGCGTCCTTCACGCCCAGGCGGACCGTCCACGTCGACTTGGGGAGGGTCGCCCCGGCGCGCCGGCCGGTCCCGTCGGAGGGGTCCAGCAGGTAGCCCATCTCGGTGAAGTGGGCCCGGGCCGCCGTCATGACGGCGGCGGACGCGTTCTCGGGGACCGCCACGTCCACCGTGTAGGTGTACTGGAAGCGGTGCTGGCCGGGCGTCTCGGTGGTGCACGCCTCCCACCGGCCGCGGTCGGCGCCGGTGTGCGCGGCGGCGCCGATCGCCGGCCGGATCGCGTCCAGCGTCTGCCGGGTGAGCGTGTGCGCCTTCTGCTCCACCGAGTCGGGCGTGACGTTGCCGGCGTTCACCGTGAGACCTCCTGAGCAGCCGGCCGCCGCCAGTGCCACGAGGGCAGCGGCCGCGGCGCGTTTCGCCGTGTGTTCACGTCGACTCATCTGTCCCATTCACTCGAAGAGTTCGGACACGGCCCTGAGGGCGTTCTCTCCACTGTCCTTCAGGTCGGCGCCGATGTCCTGCACGCCGTGCACGGCACCGTCGACGTCGCCGTGCAGGAGGTTGCCGCCCGCGCCCAGCAGGTCGTTCTGGGCCTGCGCGAAGGCGTGCAGGGAGTCGCCGGCGTCCTCCAGCGGCCGTCCCCAGTGTCCCCCCACCTGGTGGCCGAGGTTCTGCAGGGCTGCGCCACCGATGTCCGGGACGGCGGCGGACGGGACGGCCAGGTCCGCGAGGTTCGGCAGGGCCCCGAGCTTGTCCTCGTGCGGCATCGCGGTGACCTCGCCGGTGCGGCCGGTCACGATGCGGGTCATGTTGTCCAGCGAAGGGCCCTGGTCCCAGTACTCGCTGTGGGCGTGCGCCACCGAACTGCCGTCGCCGGAGTCGAAGGTGCGGCCGCCGAACGCCGACGACGTCGGGTCGTTGCCGAACCGGTCGCTGTGGTCGTCGAGCCAGTCCAGCGGGTTCAGCGGCGCGGCGATCTGCGGCACCGGGTCGAACTTGGCCTTGCTGGACCACACATGGCTCGGGTCGAGGCCCAACTGGTCGGCCCTGTCGACGGTGACGCCCGGCGAGCCGACGAAGATCACGTCGTCGGCCTTCATCCCGGCGTGCGCGACCGCGTCGCCGACGAGCGTGGAGCCGTAGCTGTGGCCGATCACCGTCAGATGGCCCTGGCCCTGGTGGTTCGCGGCAAGGGAGTTGACGAACGCGGCGAGCCTGGGCGCGCCCGCGTCGGCGAAGCTCTGCGAGGCGGGCCCGGGGACGCTCCACGTCGGGGCGTCGTAGCCGAGCCAGTAGATCGACGCGGTGGAGCCGGGCTGCCGGCGGTTGGCCGCGTTGTAGAGGGTGAGCGCGCGGTTGAGGTCGCCGGGGGCGCCGTCGAGGTTCGACCCCGTACCGGGCACGTACACCGCGGTGTTGGCGGCCAGGTCAGGGTTGCCGTAGGACACCGCGACGTGGCCGCTGCCCACGTCGTCGAAGCCGAGCAGGTACGCCTGCGGCCTGGTGGGGTCCGACACCAGCTCCCACAGCCGCTTCAGCCGCTGCGGGCAGTCCGGCTGCGCCACCTCCGCCTGCAGCCGCAGCCGGTTCAGCTGGTCGGCGACGTCGGCGGGCAGGCCGAGGGTCACGTCGATGCCGGCGTCGCAGTAGTCGGCCGCCACGGCGGCCTGCTCGTCGGGGCTCAGGCCCTTCCACCACAGGACGCGCAGCGCGGGGTCGACGGGCATCGGGCCGCCCTTGCGGCCGGCCTGCGCCGCCAGCAGGGAGGAGGCGTGCGCGGTGTCGACGCCCCGGCCGTACCAGCCGCTACCGCCGGCCGGCAGGTGCAGCAGGCCGTCCACCTCGCGGGCCAGCGCGCGGGCCGCTTCCAGGTAGCGCTCCTGTAACTGGCCTGCCTGGGCGTTGATCCCGGACATGCGGGACTGCAGGTCGGTGGTGCCGGGGGCGCCCGGGGTGTCGGAGGGGTCGGGTGTCCCGGGTGCGGGCCGGCGGCGGCGCTGCTCGTCGAGTCCGGCGGCCTGCTGCTCCAGCGCGGCGGCCTCGGCCTGGAAGTCCCTGAGCCGGCCCGCCCACCTGGTCAGCACATCCGCGTTGTGCTCGTAGGAGGCGCGGAGTTTGCCGAGCATGACGCGCTGGGCGCCGAGCCCCGACCGGAACGCCTCCGCGGCGTCGCCCTGCCACCGTGCCTGCACGTCGTCGGTCCCGTCGAGCCGCAGCGCGGCCTCGGTGGACAGCAGCGCCGCGTCCTGCCAGCGGGCGGCGAGCGAGGCCACCTCGTCGGGGTCGCCGGGGCAGGGGTCGAAGCCCAGTGTCGGGTAGGACGAGGCACCCATGGCGATCTCCCCCGGTCTCCGTCAGTCCGCCTGATGCTGCGCGCGGCTCGCCACGCGGTGGTCCGTGGTGCGCATGGTCGGCGCGACCTGCGCGACCTCGTGCCGGCGCTCGGCGACGGCCGAGCCGAGCGCGGTCAGGTCCGCGCGCCTGGTGCTGGTGAACGTCTTCTCCGCCTCGATCAGCGGCGCCGCACCGACGCAGCTCACGTCCATGCGCCGCAGGGCACCCTGGAGTGCCTCGAGATCGCCGAGCGCCGTGGCGAGGGCGCTGCCGAGTGCCTGCAAGTCGGCCTCGGTGACCACCAGATCGCCCACGCCGCCGCCCCCGTCCCGCGTCCGTCTCCCACTCCCGACCCCGGCCCTCCGGACCGTGGCCCCCGACCCTAGCCCCCCGCCCGCCCCCAGGCGAGAGATCCCGCCCGCT
>WRCZ01000294.1 GCA_009783685.1 Actinomycetes bacterium | reverse complement strand
CTGCTACGGCGCGTTCGTCACCGGGACGATCCCGCCCGGCCATCCGCTGAAGGTCACCACCCTGGTCGACCAGCTCCCGCAGCTGCGGGCGCCGCTGCTCGGCCTGTTCGGCGCGGAGGACAGCCACCCCGGCCCCGAGCAGACCGCCGAGCTGGAGCGGATCCTCACCGACCTCGGCAAGGACTTCGAGTTCCACACCTACGAGGGCGCCGGGCACGGCTTCTTCGCGGTCAACCGGCCCAACTACAACGTGGCCGCCGTGAACGACGGCTGGGAGCGGATCGAGTCCTTCTTCGGCCGCCACCTCGGGAGCTGACCGGTATGTGCACCTATCTCACCGTCAAGGACGACATCGAGGGCAGCGCGAAGGGGCCCGGCGGGTCCTGGTTCAAGGTCACCGACGTGACGGTCTACTACGACCACCCCGTGCACGCGATGGCCGAGCACACCCTCAACATCGACTTCAGCACGCCGGCCCGCGGGCCGGGCGCGCGCGTCGCGCTCGAACTCACCGCGGAGTCCGCGCGCGCCCTGGTCGCCGCCGTGCAGACGGCCCTGGACGCGGTCCCGCAGGAGATGCTCGGCTGACCCGCCCGCGGCCGTCCCGGCACGCCTGCGCGGGGTCCCGCCGGCAGGCGCGTACCCGGGCGGTGCGCGCCGTGTCAGCGCCGTGTGGGCGCCGTGTCAGTGCCGGGCGGCACAGTGCTGCACATGGGGACGACGAGGACGAGCAGGGCGAGCGGGACGAGCAGGGCGACCGGGGCAACCGGGACGGCCACGACGGGGACCGCCGGCACGCGCGCGGGGCGGGGTGCGGGACGCGGGGCGATGAACGCCTTCGCCAGGTTCGTGCTGTGCGGAGGCGGCGTCAGCCTCCTGTCCAGCGCGGCCCTGCTGGGCATCGGCACCCGCATACCCTTCGCGGTGGCCAACGCCGTGATCACCGTCATCGGCACCCTGCTGGCGACCGAACTGCACCACCGCTTCACCTTCGGCACCGCGCGGGCCGGCCGGGCGGGTTGGGCCGGTTGGCGGATTCACGCCAAGTCCGCCCTCACCCTGGCGGCCGCCTACCTCGTCACGACCGCCGCCGTGCTGGTCCTGGACGCCGTCCACCCGCACCCGGGGCCGCTGCTCGCGCAGGCCGTCTACCTGGCGGCGGCCGGCCTGGCCGGCATCGGGAGGTTCCTGGTGCTGCGGCTCGTGGTCTTCGCCCGGAAGGCCGACACGGGCCAGGTGACAGCCTCGGGACCGGGTCTGCGGCGGGGCGAAGTGACCGTCGCCGCGTAAGTGGCGCACGTCACACGGGAAGTGCCGGGCGGGGGGAGGGTCTTCCCGTTCACGAGCTTTTTGCGCATGCTTTGAGTACCCGGGTGCCGTCGTGGGCGGCTTTCGGGTGACAATGCGACAGTCGAAGCTGTAAGAGTCGGCCCTTTAACGAAGCGAGGATCCCATGTTGCGAAACGGGCTGGAGCCGTGGCACCTGATCGTGGTGGCGATCGTCGTCATCGTCCTGTTCGGGTCCAAGAAGCTCCCGGAGGCCGCCCGCGGCCTCGGCAAGTCGATGCGCATCCTGAAGTCCGAGGCGAAGGCGATGAAGAGCGACGACACGACGGCGGCGAGCAGCGCGCCGACGTCCTCGCCGACCCCGTCGCCCGAGGCGATCACCCCCAGCGACGTGGTGACGGCCAACGAGGCCACCTCCGCCAAGCAGGAGACCACCGCCGCCAAGTGACCCCGGCGGCCCCGGCCCCCGCTTCCTACCTCCGGCAGTCTTGATACCTTCTTGGCGTCCTGAAGCCGGAAAAGAGACAGCGGGGGTTCTGTGGTGCCGTCGGTGGTGGGGGCGGCCGGCGCGGGCGCCGTGGTGCCCCCGGAGTTCGTCGCCGGGTTCCCGGAGGTCCTCGCCGAGATATCGGTGAGCTGCCGCGCGCTCAGCCGCAGCGAGCGGGAGGGCCGGCGGGCGCTCGGCGAGCAGGCCGCGGACGCCGGCTACGGGCTGCGCGACCTCACCGCCGTGCATCTGGCGGTCGCCCGCCGGGCCTGGGCCACGTTGCCCGGCGTCGCGGGCGCCCGCGACGCCGGGGAGCTGCGCACGACCGGCGCCGCGGTGCTGGCCGCGCTGGAGGCGGGTATCGCCGCCCTCGGCGAGGGCCACGAGCGGGCCCAGCGGCACGCGGTGCAGCGGGCCGCGGCGGCGCGCCGTACGTTCGTCGACGACCTGCTGTACGGGCGCAGCGACCCCGGCCGGATCGCCGAGCAGGCCGAGGGCTTCGGGCTGCGGCTCGCCGACCGGCACATCGTGGCGGTGGCGCTGGCGCCGCAGGACGAGACGTACGACGAGAGGCACCCGCTGCTGCGCCGCGTCGAGCGGGAGCTGGCCGGGCGGTTCGGCGACCACGACGTGCTCATCGCCCCCAAGGACGGGCGCCTGGTGTGCATCGCGCCCACCACCCAGCAGCCGGCCCTGGACGCCTTCGTGAAGCTCGCCTCGGGCCACCGGGTGGCCGTGAGCCGGCCGCACAACGGCGCGGCGGGGGTGGTGCGCGGCTACGAGGAGGCGATCAACGCCCTGGACCTGGCCGAGCGGCTGGACCTCGGCCAGAACGTGCTCAACTCGGCCGATCTGCTGGTCTTCCCGGTGCTGCTGCGCGACCGTGCGGCGATGGCCGACCTCATCCGCTCGGTGCTGGGGCCGCTGGAGCACGCGCGGGGCGGCGCCGAGCCGCTGCTCGCCACCATCTCGGTGTACGCGGCGGCCGGGTACGTCAACGCGGAGGCCGCCCGCCGGCTCGACCTGAGCGTGCGGGCGCTGTCCTACCGGCTGGAGCGGATCGCCGCGCTCACCGGCTTCGACCCCGACGACGCGCTCCAGCGCTACACCCTGGAGACCGCGGCGCTCGGCGCCCGGCTGCTCGACTGGCCCGCGACCCGGCTCTAGCCGCCCTGACCCGGCGGGTCAGCAGGCGGCGTCCTCCTCGGCCGCCGCGCACTCCTCCGCCTGGGCGGCCTCGCACTCCTTGCGCAGCCCGGCGCTGATCGCCAGGCCGATCTCCCGCAGGGTGTCCAGCTGCTCGGGTGTGAGCTGGTCGAACAGCTTCTCGCGCACCGCCGTGACGTGCCCGGGCGCGGCCTCGGCCAGCGCGGCGAACCCCGCGTCGGTGAGGTCGCACACCCAGCCGCGCCGGTCCCCGTCGGCGGGCCGGCGGCTGACCCAGCCGTTCTTCTCCAGCGCGGCCACCGCGTGGGACAGCCGGCTGCGCGAGGACAGCGACGCCTTGGCCAGCTCGCTCATCCGCAGGCACCGCCCGTCCGCCTCGCTGAGCCGGACCAGGATCTCGTAGTAGGCCATGGGCATGCCGGAGTCCCGCCGCATCTGCCGGTCGATGTAGGCGGAGAACTCGACGTTCGCGGTCATGTAGGCCCGCCACGTCTCCTGCTCGGCATCCGTCAGCCACCGCACGTCGCTCATACCCCCAGCATAGCCGGTGGTTGAACTCTCAACCTGAGTCGGTTATGTTCGGGAGTGACAGGAGCAGCAACTGCCCTTATCCCGGCCTCCCTAGGAGCCCCACCATGACCTCGCAGACCGAAGTGATCGACGGCTACGTCGCCGGCACCTGGACCATCGACACCGTGCACTCCGACGTGTCCTTCTACGTCCGCCACCTGGGCGTCTCCAAGGTCCGCGGCAGCTTCGAGGCGTTCGAGGGCACCATCGTCACCGGGGAGAACCCGCTCGACTCCAAGGTCGAGGCGATCATCAAGACGACCTCGGTGGACACCAAGAACGAGATGCGCGACAACCACGTCCGCAGCGCCGACTTCCTCGACGTCGAGCAGTTCCCCGACCTGACCTTCACCTCGACGGCGATCCGTCCCAAGACCTCCGAGCTGTTCGAGGTCGACGGCGAGCTGTCGCTGAAGGGCGTCACCAAGTCCGTCACCCTCCAGCTGGAGCTGAACGGCTTCGGCACCCACTACGAGGGCCACGCGGTCGCCGGCTTCTCCGCCGCCACCGAGATCAACCGCAGCGAGTTCGGCGTCACCGGCGGCGCGGCCGGTGCCGCGGTCGGCGAGAAGATCCGGATCGCCCTGGAGATCGAGGCCACGCAGAAGAAGGACTGACCTCCTCCGCGTCAGTCCCCCCAGGCCGCCGGCCGCCGTCCGTCACGCGGACGACGGCCGGCGGCCTTTCGGTTGCGGCAGGTCCAGGACGTCACCGGGCGGCCAAGACTGCCGGGAACCGGAAATGCCGCGCACCGCCGCGAACTGGGATGATCACTGCGGCGATCGAAAAGCCGTACGGGGGAGGCGCAGCGGGAATGGGGGAGTTCACCGGTGTCGTCCTCGGGTTTCCGACCGTGCTGTTCGGAGGGGCGCTGCTGGTCGTGGTGGCCTACTGGGGTCTGGTGCTCGTCGGCGGTGCCGACGCGCACGGCCCGGGCCACCATGGCCACGTCGCGTCCCACGACGCCTCCGGCGTGCACCACGCGGCCGTGCACCACGCGCCTGCGCACGACGCGCACGCGCCCCACGCCGCCGCGCTCCACGCCCCTTCCCACGACGTGCCCGCGCACGACGCCGCCGCGCACCCAGGCTCCGGTACGGAATCCGGGCAGGACGCGCACGGCGGCGGCTCGCGCGGCTCGCTGATCGCGGCCGCCGGCCTGGACGGCGTGCCCGTCACGGTCGTGGTGTCGCTGCTGGTCACCTTCGCCTGGTGCCTGAGCCTGGTCGGCTCCACCGCGCTGAACGGCGCCGGCGTGCACGGCGCGCCGCGCGCCGCCGCGGACCTCGCCCTGCTGGCCGCCGCCCTCGTCGGCTCCTGGTCGCTGACCTGGCTGGCCGTCCGGCCGCTGCGGCACCTGTTCCCCGAGCAACGCCCGCCGTCCCGCGAGGACTTCGTCGGGCAGCTGTGCGTGGTCCGCACCGGCAGCGTCACCCGCCGCTTCGGCCAGGCCGAGGTCACCTCGCCCGACGGCTCCACCGCCGTCGTCCAGGTGCGCCAGGACGGCGACGACGCCTTCGCGGCCGGCAGCACGGCCCTGCTCTACGCCTACGAACCGCAAGGGGAGTTCTTCTGGGTCGCGCCGTTCGACGACCCGCTGGGCACCCCACCGACCGGGCCGCTCGACGGCCCAGCCGTCACCTGACCCGCAACTCCACACTTTTGCATCGAGGTTGATCCGTCATGGATGCCACCGCCATAGGGATCGGCGTGACACTCGCCGTCCTCGCGCTCATCGCCCTCGGAGTCCTTCTCACCGTCGGCCGGCTCTTCCGCAAGGTCGAGCAGGGCCAGGCGCTGATCATCTCCAAGACCCGCCAGGTGGACGTCACCTTCACCGGGGCCGTCGTCCTGCCGGTGCTGCACAACGCCGAGGTGATGGACATCTCGGTGAAGACCATCGAGATCCAGCGCACCGGCCGCGAGGGCCTGATCTGCCGGGACAACATCCGGGCCGACATCCATCTCACCTTCTTCGTCCGGGTCAACAAGACGGCCGAGGACGTGGTGAAGGTCGCGCAGGCCATCGGCACCCAGCGGGCCAGCCACCAGGCCACCCTGCAGGCGCTGTTCAGCGCGAAGTTCTCCGAGGCGCTCAAGACCGTCGGCAAGCAGCTGGACTTCGTCGACCTCTACACGCACCGCGAGCAGTTCCGCGACCAGATCATCCAGGTGATCGGCACCGACCTCAACGGCTACCACCTCGAGGACTGCGCGATCGACTTCCTGGAGCAGACGCCGGTCGGCCAGCTGGACCCGGGCAACATCCTGGACGCGCAGGGCATCCGGAAGATCACCGAGCTGACGGTCATCGAGCACGTGCGGACCAACGAGTCGCAGCGCACCGAGCAGAAGGAGATCACCCGGCAGGACGTCGAGGCGCGCGAGACCATCCTGGAGCTGGAGCGCCGGCAGGCCGAGGCGGAGATCCGGCAGCGCCGCGAGGTCGAGACGCTGCGGGCCCGCGAGGAGGCGGCCACCGCGAAGGTGCAGGAGGAGGAACGCCTCGGCTCCCAGGGCGCGTTCATCCGCACCGAGGAGGCGCTCGGCGTGCAGCGGGAGAACCAGGCCCGCGAGGTCGCGGTCGCCCAGAAGAACCGCGAGCGGGTCATCGCCGTGGAGAACGAGCGGATCGAGAAGGACCGCGTCCTGGAGGTCATCACCCGCGAACGGGAGACCGAACTCGCCCGCATCTCCAAGGACAAGGAGGTCGAGGGCGAGCGCCGGGAGGTCGCCGACGTGGTCCGCGAGCGCATCGCGGTGGACCGCACGGTCGCCGAACAGGAGGAGTCCATCAAGCAGTTGCGGCTGGTGCAGGAGGCCGAGCGGGAGCGGCAGGCGCTCGTCATCACCGCCGAGGCGCAGGCCCAGGAGCGGCTGGTCAAGGACATCAAGGCCGCCGAGGCCGCCGAGCAGGCCGCCGTGCACCGGGCCCGCGAGGCGCTCACCATGGCCGAGGCCCGCAAGCAGGCCGCGGACCTGGACGCCGACGCGAAGATCCGGCTCGCCGAGGGCCTGCGGGCCGAGGCGGCGGCCGCCGGCCTGGCCGACGTCGAGGTGCAGGAGCGCAGCGCCGAGGCGATCGGCAAGGTGGGCGCCGCGGAGGCGTCCGCGACCGCCGCCCGGCTGACCGCGGAGGCCGAGGGCGCCCGGCTGCTGGCGCTGGCCACCGCCGAGGGCACCACGGCGCAGGCCGCCGCGGAGGCCGCGATGATCGGCGAGAAGCTGCGGGCCGAGGCCGCGGGCCTGACCGAGAAGGCGGCGGCGATGGCCGCGCTCGACGACGCGTCCCGCGGCCACGAGGAGTACCGGCTGCGGCTGGCCGCGGAGAAGGAGATCCGGCTGGCCGGCCTGGACACGCAGCGGCAGATCGCCGAGGCGCAGGCCACCGTGCTGGCCGGCGGGCTGGAGAAGGCCGACATCAGCATCGTCGGCGGCGAGGACGTGTTCGTCGACCGGCTGCTCGGTGCGGTCAGCGCGGCCCGCTCGGTCGACTCGTTCGTCACGACCTCCGAGACCGTGCAGACCGCGGCGGCGCCCTGGCTGGACGGCTCCGGCCGCTTCACCGAGGACGCCACCCGCGTGCTCGCCCAACTCGGCGCGAACAACGGCAACCTGACCACGCTGCTGTCGCGGATGGCGGCGGGTGTCGCCGGCGGGCAGCCCGAGCCGGTCACCGGCAACGGCGGCAGCGGCACCAGTGAGAACGGCACGGCGAACGGGCTCGTGAAGAAGTGAGCGCGGTGCACGGCGAAGGGGGGCCCGCCGGGGAACGCGTCCCGGCGGGCGGCGCGCAGGACGCGGCGCAGGACGCGGGGCCGGCCGGCGAAGAGGCCGGCGCGGGTGCCGGGGACGGCGCGGAGCTGCTGAAGGCGCGGCTCGCCGCGGCGGGGCGTGAACTCGCCGAGCGGGCCGAGGCGTTGGACGCCCGGCGGCAGGAGGTGTTCGGGGGCGGCGAGCTGCGGCTGGCCGGCGCCGCGGCGGTGCCGACCGCCCGGCCGGCCGTGCCGGCCGACCTCGCACCGGTCGGGAACCACGTCCTGTTCGCCGCCAACCCGGCGGAAGTCGCCGAGCCCGGCGACGTCTTCCAGGTGCTGGCGGCCACGGACGGCGGCGCGGACGCCACGACGGCGGACGCGGCGGCGCCGGGGTCGGCATCGGGCGCGGCGGTGGACGGGACGGCGCCAGGGTCGGCATCGGACGGGACGGCGCCAGGATCGGCATCGGACGGGACGGCGCCGGGGTCGGCATCGGGCGCGGCGGTGGACGGGACGGCGCCG
>WRCZ01000293.1 GCA_009783685.1 Actinomycetes bacterium | reverse complement strand
TCTCCAGCAGGAAGACCGCGCCGATGCCGCACAGCGCGAAGCCGTAGGTCTGCCAGGCGGTGATGAAGGCGCCGAAGCCGTGGTCGGAGAAGGTGTTGGCGGCGGACTTCATCAGGGCGGCGGTCAGCGCGTTCGCCACCGCGGCGGCCGTGCCCAGCAGCGCGGCGCGCGGCGCGCCCGACGGCCGGTGCCGGGCGAGCAGCACGGCGCCGGCGACGAGGCCGAGGCAGACGATGCAGGCCGGGATCCACCGGGCCAGCGACGCCTGCGCGGTACCGCCGCTGGGCGCCGCGCAGGCCAGCCCGGTGGCCAGCCCGACGACCATGCAGCCGACGGCGATCCAGCCCGAGCGCGGCAGCGTGCGGTGGAGCAGCGGCAGCGCGATGAGCAGGGCGAACGGCAACTCCAGGATGAACAGCGGCTGCGCCAGGGCCAGCGGTCCCGACACCAGCGCCAGCGCCTGGAAGAGCGCCGCCCCGATCACCCCGAGGATGCCGAGCAGGAACACCGACTGGTGGAGCATGTCCACCAGCAGTCGGGGACGCAGCGCGTCCTCGGGCGGCACCGCGAGGGCGGCCTTGCGCTGGAGCACCGTTCCGGTCGCGTTGCTGGCCGCACCGAGCAGCGCGAAGATCACGCTCAGGACCAGCAGGTCGGCCTCCCGCGGCGCAGGTGTCCCGGGACGGCGGCGTCGGCGGTCCCGGATCCGGACGGTGTCGCCCCCAGCATCGCGGCCCGGGCCGGTCCGCCCGGTGATCGGCCCGCCGATGCGCCCCGCCGTCACCCGATCGACGGCGTTGGCCGTCGGGTGTGAGCGCGAGTACCGTCGAATTACCGAAGGCTTCGACGAGGGAGAGGCCCATGCGGGTACACAAAGGCGATGTCCTGCGGTTCACCGGGCGCACGGTGGGCACGCCGGAACACCGCGCGAAGGTTCTGGAAGTTCTCGGCCGCGAAGGCGACCCGCCCTACCGCATCCGCTTCGAGGACGGCCGGGAGGCAGAGGTCGTCCCCGGGTCGGACTGCGTGGTCGAGTCGGGGGCACCGCGGCCCATGTGACCGCCGGCGCAGCGTCCGCCGGCAAAGGGTCCGTCGCCCCGCGGAGCGCGTCCGCGGGGCGACGGGTTTATCACAGTTGATCGCTGCGCGCGGGGGACACAGGCAATTGATCGGCAGAATGCCACGCATTCTTCCGGCCGCGTTCGCCTGCCTAGTAAGCTTCCGGTGGGATCGGGCACTTACGGGCGCCCTCTCAGGCCGCGCCGGGCTCTGGTTGCCTCCGGAACGCCCGGCGCGGTCTCTCGAAAGGGCTCCCTCTTTTTGCACGCGGCGGCCGGAATTGCCATACGCACCGGGCATATGCGAGGGCATCGCGGGTGCGCCCGGGCGGCGCCAGGTGGTCCGGAGGAGGTACGAGGGCTAGCTGACCGGCCAGGAGCCCCGCCCCGCGATCAGGTCGTCGGCGATCTCGTGCAGGTACAGGCCAAGGGTCCGGGCGTCGACGGAACGGCTGATCCGCACGATTCCCTGCCGGTCCATACCGACCAGGAAAACTTCGCCCGCGGTTCCTCTGACATTACGCTGCGTTTTTCTTTGGTGGGGTCTTCCACGTCCATTCATGACGGCTCTTTTCGGAAATGCGCCTCGGTAGAAAAAGGACCCGATCCATCGATCCGGGTCCGCAGAAAGGGGCGCGGTGCCCCGGCCGTCGCCGGGGCACCTGCGCGATGACGGGGAATATCCGCCTGGCTATCGCCCCATCATGGGCAGCAGCGTGCCCTGCAACATCAGCCCGCGTTCCATCTGGATGGCCGATCGGCACAGTGCCCTGCCCTCCACCAGAAACGTCGGTTCGATCTCGGCCCCCGCGCCGGGCGCCTGCACGACGAGCGAGAATCCCACGAACGGGTACACCATCATCACGTCCCCCGTCGTGGACACGAACTGCCCCCCGCGGTACCGCGTGTCGGCGACGAACCCGACCACCATGGGCTGGATCTGCGGCTCGGGCACCTCCTCGCTCAGCAGCGCGAGCACGTCGACGGCGGACATCGTGCCGTCCAGCGCCTGCTGCGCGGTGGCCCGCAGCCGGCCGAGCAGCTGGGCCTGGTGGGTCAGCGTCGCCGACATCTCGACGGTGGCCGCCAGCTCGCGGCTGGTGACGTTCGCCGCGTGCCCCAACATCTCGACCCTGCGCCGCAGCTCGGCGGACATCTGGGACGCCTCGGCCTGCGTGCCGCGCCAGCGCGCGTCCCAGGCGGTCCGCTCCGACTCGTGGGCCTCGGCGATCCTGTCGGCCGCCGCCTCTGGATCCTTTTCCGCCTGGATGGCCCCCACGGCCAGTTTGTAGAACGCATCCGTCCGCGTCCGCGGGCGCGCCTGCGCATCCTCAATCGCAGTCATCGGTTTGCCTCCGGAATCTGACTTGGCGCGACGATAGCCCACATTTCATGATCGTTCGCCACGTTCCGGAAGAATACGCAGGAGGGGGCACCGTGATAATCATGAAGGGATGCGGAGAATCCTCAGCCTCTGCGCGTCACCGCAGGCCGAAGCCATTTCTCGCATACATGAGCGACCGCCGGCCGGTCGGCCCCGGCCGGTAACGGGTGACATGAAGGGGATACCGAGAGGCCAGTGTTATTGGCTGGATAATCGGCCGGCGGGAAACGCGGCCCAATCATCCTCCCGGTCGCGCAATGGCGGTCAGCCCTTCTCCTGCTTGTCGTTCGCCGCGGCGTCCGTCGTTCCCTCCCGCAGCAGCTGCTTTCCCAGGTCGAGCAGGGCGCGCCCGGCCGCGTACTCGTCCCCGATCGACGGGACGGGCGGGTCGTGCGGGTTGCGGTGGGCGCTCGACCTGCTGGTCAGGGTCCGTTCGCCGGTGTCCAGAGCGGCGTCGACCTTGGTGACGTCCTCGTCCTCCTCGAACACGTCCATCCGCAGGGTCCAGGTCTTGGTACGTGCGGGGCCCGCGCCCTTGTCGTCCGTCATCGCGCTGTCCCTTCTGTTCGGCCCGTTCGGCGCACCCCCCTCCTTCCAGCATCGCGCGCCCGGGCCGATCGGGGAGGTCGGCGGAAGGAGGGGGGAGGAGAGCCGCACGTCAGCCGATGGAGACCCGCAGGATCCGGTCGCTGCCGTCGGGCTGCTTGCCGTTGTTGTCGGCGTTGGTGGTGGTCAGCCACAGCTGGTCGGCGCCGGGCACCTTGGAGACCGTCCGGAGCCGGCCGTAGGTGCCGACGTAGTACGCGCTGGGCGCGCCCACGTTCTCGGTGTCGCCGCTGATCGGGATGCGCCACAGCCGCTCGCCGCGCAGCGCGGCCATGTAGACGACGTTGCGGACGATGGCGATCCCGCTGGGTGACGCCTGGCTCACCGGCCAGGTGGCCTTGGGGTTGGTCATCCCCGCGGTGGAGCAGGTGCCCTCGCAGGTCGGCCAGCCGTAGTTCTTGCCGGGCTTGATCAGGTTGAGCTCGTCGTAGGAGCTGTTGCCGAACTCCGCTTCCCACAGGCGGCCGTTGCGGTCGAAGGCCAGGCCCTGCGGGTTGCGGTGGCCGTAGCTGTAGACGTACGTGCCGAACGGGTTGCCGGGCGCGGGCTGCCCGGTCGTGGTCATCCGCAGGATCTTGCCGTTCAGGGAGCTCTTGTCCTGGGCGAGCGCGGGCGTCTCGGCCTCGCCGGTGGCCACGTACAGGTAGCCGTCCGGGCCGAACGCCAGCCGGCCGCCGTTGTGGTACTGGTTCTTCTTGATCCCCTGGAGCAGCACGGTGTAGTTGCCGAGCGAGGTGCCGTTGTACGTCATCCGCACGACGCGGTTGCCCTCGGACGCGGTGTGCATGAAGTAGACGTAGTGGTTCGCCGTCCAGTCCGGGTCCACGGCGACGCCGAGCAGGCCGCCCTCCCCGTTGGTGCCGACCACGTTGGGCACGCTGCCGACAAAGGTGCGGGCGCCGGCGAGCGTGACCTTCCAGACCTTGCCGTCCTCGGTGCCGGTGTCGGTGTAGTCGCCGCGCTCGGTGACGAGGGCGGTCTTGCCGTCCGGCAGCCAGCCGATCCCCCACGGGATCGTCCAGCCGGAGGACAGCGTGCTGATCGACGACGGCGCGCCGCCGTCGGTCGCGCAGCCCGGCGTGGTGAAGGCGACGGTGTTGCTCTGCGGGGAGGTGTTCCCCGCCTGGTCCCGGGCGACCACGTTGAGGGTGTACGGGGTGTCGCAGGCCAGGCCGGTCAGGGTGGTGGAGGCGGCCGGCGGCGTGCCGGTGACCGTGGTGTAGACGGTGCTGCCGCTGCGCACGTCGTAGGCGGTGACGCCCCGGTCGTCCGTGGACGCGGTCCAGCTGAGCTTCACGCCGGTGCCGGTGAGGGCGGAGTAGGCGAGGCCGGCCGGCGCGCTGGGCGGTGAGGTGTCGGAGCTGGGCAGCGTGGTGCAGGTGAGCGGAGCGGTCGCGGCCGAGGTGTTGCCGGCGGCGTCGCGGGCGACGACCGCCAGCGAGTAGGCGGTGTTGGCGGTGAGCCCGCCGATCGTCCTGCTCGTCGCGGTGCCGGCCGCCTCGCCCAGCTTGTTGCCGTGCTCGTACACGTCGTAGGCCGCGACGCCGACGTTGTCGGTGGACGCGCCCCAGTGGAGGGTGATGCTGTCCTCGGTGACGGCGCCGCAGCTGGTCGCGCCGGGGGTGGTGGGCGGCTGGGTGTCGGCGGCGGTGCCGATGGTGAGCTTGTCGAGGTTGGGGCCGCCGGCGGCGGTGGTCGCGGTCGCCGTGACGGTGTTGGTGCCGGCGGCCAGGGGGGCGGTGACGGTCCTCGTCGCCCAGGTGTTCCAGTCGGCGGTCACCGGGAACGACAGTGGCGACGCGACCGCCTTGCCGTTCACGGTGACGGTCATCGGACGGTCCGCGCCGCCGGCGTTGGCGTACCGGAAGGCCAGGCTCGCGCTGCCCGCCGTGGCGGCGGCGACGGTGAAGGTGATCGAGGAGCCGGCGACGTTGGTGAAGTCCACGAACCCGGTGCCGGTGTAGCCGGTGTGGTTGGTGACGACGGCGCCCTGGGTGAGGGTCGCGTCCTCGGCCTGGTAGTCGGTACCGGGCTGGGCGGCGGCCACCGTGACGTCGAGGTAGTCCAGGTTCGGCAGGCCGCCGGCCGTGGTCGCGGTGAGCCGGACGGTGCTGGTGCCGGCCGGTACCGGCGCGGTGAGCGTCGTGGTGGCCCAGGTGTTCCAGTCGGCGGTGGCCGGGAACGACCGGGCCGCGGCGACGACGGAGCCGTTGACGGCGATGTCGGCGGGGCGGTCGGCGGCGGTGCCGTTGGCGTAGCGGAACGCGAGCGTGGCGGTACCCGCGGTGGCCGCGGTCACGGTGAACTGGACGTACGAGCCGGCGACGTTGTCGCCGTTGACGTATCCCGTTCCGGAGTACCCGGTGTGCGAGGTTTCCAGGACGCCCTGGGAGATGGCGGCGTTCTCCGCCTCGTAGCGGGTGGCGGCGGCGGACGCGGTGGGCGCGCCGGTGGACAGCAGGGCGGCCAGGCCCAGCCCCGCGGCCAGGCCGGCGCTCATGAGTCTGCGGAGGACGTGCGGGTGTTCGTGCACGACGGTGATCCCTCTCGAGTCGGTGTCCGACGATCGCGGTCGGGCGTCGGCGACGCCCGTGGTGCGAGGGACTGTAATGAAAGTTTCCTAACTGTCAATGCGCCCAACGGAGTTCACCGTGACGGCCGTGAAGTCGTGGGGTCACTCACAGGCTGACGGGGCGTCAGGACCGGCGGAGCCGGCGTGGGTACCGGAACGGGGCAAAACACCCGACCCGGCGCCGCACGGAAAGCTGTGTGAAGTCCCACAAGGCGCCACTGACGTGCAACCTTTTCAAGAGCATCACAAGGAGCGCGCATCGTCTCCCGGTGGGGCTGTTAGCGTGTGCCGCTGCCCCATCGCGGGCGAACGTGAACATGCCACCAGGCTCCCTCAGCTGCGCAGCCAGCACAGAAAGACCGCGAATGGACTACTGCTACTCATGCCGTCGGACCCTCAACGGGGCTCTGGTGTGCCCGGGTTGCGGCGCCTACGCGCCGGACATAGCCCCGCCCGCCAGCACCTACGAGGGCGGTACCGCCACGGCCGCCGCGGCCTGGGAGTCGTACGGACTGGGCCCCGCGGGGCACCCGGACACCTCCGCCGGGCCGCAGCCGGACCTGCACGTGCCGGGCTACGCGGCCCCCGGTGAGCACGCCTACGCCCACCCGGGCCTGGTCGACGACGGGTTCGCCCCGGCCGGCGGCCACGGGCACGCCGCACTCGGCGGGCCCGCGGCGCCCGAGGCGTCCGCGCCGGGCTTCGCCGCGGCCGAACCGGCGGAGCCGGACGACGAGTTGCCGGGGTCCGACACCCCGTCGGTACTCGGGCCGCCGTCGCTGGCGCCCACGCTGCACCGCGGCCGGGCGGCCCGGCGGCGCCAGATGGCCCGCTGGAAGAAGAACCGGCGCCGCGCCGCGGCGGCCACCGCCGTCGCGCTGTTCGGCGGGGGCGTCACGGTGGCGTCGATGCAGGGCCACTCCGGCAAGAACGGCTCGACGACCGCCGCCGCGGACCCGCAGGCGCCGACCGCGCTCCAGACGGACAACACGTCGGTGAGCGCGCCGAGCGACCAGGCCGCCCCGACCGCGGCGCCGACGCACGTCGCGCCGCAGCAGCACCACTCCACCGCGCGCCCGGCACCGCGCAGCACCCACGCCGGGACCGACAGCATCACGTCGATCCCCACCACGGTGATCCCCTCGGGCCACCCGGTGACGTACTCCGGGTCGACGCGCCCGGTGCCGACGACCACCACGGCGCCGCCGGCACCGTCGAGCACCACGGGGACCACCACGGCGGACAGCGGGTCCACCTCGGGCTCCACCGCCACCACGCCCCCGGCCACGCCGACGACCAGCGCGCCCCCGGCGACCACCGCGCCGTCGACGCCGCCGCCCCAGCAGCTCTGCCTGCTCATCATCTGCCTCGGCTGACCTCGGGGACGCCCGGTGCCCCCACCCGAATCTCGGGTGGGGGCACCGGGCATTTTTGCTAGGCGGAGGTTCCTCCGCTTAGTATCGATGGAAGCGGAGGTTCCTCCGCTTCCATCGAGGAGCGCCGCCACGCTCCCGTCCCCCGAAAGATGGCCATGTCCATATCCCCGACGGCGTCGGCGACCCCGGCGTCCGACCCCGTCCGCCGCGCCTCGCCCGTCATCCTGCTGGTACTGGCGGCGGCGGTCTCGGCCTACGCCCTGCTCCAGTCGCTGGTGGTGCCGGTCCTGGCCACCGTCCAGCAGGCGATGCACACCGACCAGACCTCGGCGACCTGGGTCCTGACCGCCTACCTGCTGTCCGCGTCCATCTTCACCCCGATCATCGGCCGCGTCGGCGACGCGGTCGGCAAGAAGAAGATGCTGGTCCTGACGCTGGCGGCGCTCGCCGCGGGCCTGCTGCTGGCGGCCGTCGCGGGCAGCATCACGGTCCTGGTCGCGGCCCGCGTCCTGCAGGGCGTCGGCGGCGGAGTTCTGCCGCTGGCCTTCGGCATCACCCGCGACGAGTTCCCGCCGCACCGCGCCCCCGCCACCGTGGGGCTGCTCGCCGCGCTCACCGCGGTCGGCGGCGGCCTCGGCATCGTGCTGGCCGGTCCGATCATCAACGTCCTCGACTACCACTGGCTGTTCTGGCTGCCCCTGATCGCCGTCGTGGCGACCGGCGTGGCCGCGCAGGTGCTGCTGCCCGCGTCGCCCGCGCACGCCCGGGGCCGGATCAGCGTGACGCCCGCGGTGCTGCTCTCGGCGTGGCTGGTCGCGCTGCTGCT
>WRCZ01000292.1 GCA_009783685.1 Actinomycetes bacterium | reverse complement strand
GGGAAGCCAACCGCCTCATCGCCAAGGGCAAGATCCACCCCACCCTCTCCCGCACCTACACCCTCGCCGACACCGGCCAGGCCGCCCACGACGTCCACCGCAACCTCCACCAGGGCAAGGTCGGCGTCCTCGCCCTCGCCCCCCACGAGGGCCTGGGCGTGACGAACCCCGAGCTGCGCGAGCGCCACCTGCCCGCCATCAACCGCTTCCGGGAGTAGGCGGGCAGGGCCGAACGAAGAGGACCGGAGGGCCGCTGCGGCCCTCCGGTCCCGTGGTACGTGCCGCCTGTGCGGCCCGGGTCACGCTGCTAGACCGGTGTGCTCTCCCAGCGGTCGTCATCCGGCACCGTACCGAGGTCCACCGTGGCGTTTGCAACATGCACGGATACTCGGAGCCCGGCGACCGTGCCGGGATCTGCGGCGGAGGCGCTGACGGCCCCGACAGCCCCGGCGGCCCAGAGCCCCGCGGCTCCGACCAGCAGGACCAGGGCCTTTCGAACGCACACGCTGTCCATTACTTACCCCCATGGTGACGTCGCTTGGTCCGGCGCATTTCTGGTACGTGGTGCGATACGCAGAATCCTCGCCGAACATTTGCAGATTCCCCAGGCAAGGGGCGTGGCGTAAGGTTGCCTGGCAACTAGTCACCTCAGGGGGAGTGATCAGGTGCCGTTGGAGAACTCCATCCGCATGCTCGGAACAGCCCAGCTTGACGATCGGAGTGCCTCCGCTTACGAGCACGCTGTCCTTCTCGGACGCTTCGTCAGGTCGGAGGTCACGCAGGCCCTGGGCCTCTCGGAGGAGGCGGTCGCGGAGACCGAGCAGACGCTTCTGAGACTTCGTCTGCTGCGCCCGGTCCCCGGCCGGCCGGACCTCCTGACGCCGGTGAGCCCGAACGCCGCCGCGGCCGATCTGGTCGGTCCGGTGGAGCACGAGATCCGCGATCTGCAGCAGCAGGTGAGCACCGCGCGCAACGGCGTGCTCGCCCTGCTGCCCGCGTACTTCGAGAGCCGCCGCCGGCGCAACAAGGCCGAGGCGTTCGACGTGATCAGCGACCGCGCCACCCTCCAGGCGACGCTGGACGAGTACGGGGCGCGGTGCCGCACCGAGATGCTCACCGCGCAGCCGGGCGGCACCCGCCGGGCCGGCGCGCTGGAGGAGGCCCGCCCGCTCGCGCTGGAACGCCTCCATCGCGGTGTGCACCTGAAGCACCTCTACCAGCACACGGTCCGCAGCGACATCGCCACCACCGCGTACGTGCGGGCGGTGACCGCGGCGGGCGCCGACGTCAGCACCACCGACGAGCTCATCGACCGGATGATCATCTACGACCGGGAGGTGGTGTTCCTCCCGGAGCAGCCGCTCGAGGACGAACCGGGCGGGGCGGTGGTGGTGCGGGAGCCGACGCTGGTCGCGTTCCTGTGCAAGGTCTACGACTACCTGTGGACCGGCGCCGTCCCGTTCGTCCCCGACGTCGAGGAGGACGCGGCCATCGCGGACGACCTCAAGCGGGCCATCGTGCGTCTGATGGCCCAGGGCCACAAGGACGAGATGGTGGCGCGAAGACTCGGGATGTCGGTGCGCACCTGCCGGCGCCACATCGCCAGGATCATGGAGGAGATGCAGTCCACCAGCCGCTTCCAGGCCGGTGTCAACGTCATGCTGCACGGGCTTCTCGACGCTCCGACCGCGGGGGTCGGAGACGCCGCGATACCCGGCAGCAGGCCCGACGGTTCCTAGGGCGCCGCCGCAGTCGGCGCGCCGGCGGTCCGCTCCAGGGCCAGCCCGCCGACGACCCATTTGCCGGGCTCGACGGTGAGCGCGAGGGCGCGCTCACCGGCGGTGGACTCCGCGGCCAGCCGGTGCAGTTGGAGCAGGGCGGCGGCGTTGCCGGTGTTGCCGTGCTCGGTGACGCCGGACAGCTCGCGGCTGCGGTCCAGCCCGAGCCGGTCGCTGATCCGGGCGGTCATCCGGCCGGACAGTTCGGGTGGCAGCACGTAGGCGATGTCCTCGCGCCGCCAGCCGGTTCCGGCGAGCAGGTCGTCGAGCAGCCCGGCGGCCAGGCCCGGCACGTGTTCCCGTACCGCGTCGTGGTCCTCGTAGAGCATCCGGCGGCCGGGTTCGGTGCGCACGGAGCCGCTCCAGTCGATGATCAGGCCGGGCGCCCGGCCCAGGCCCATGAAGCGGTGCAGCCGGGTGTGCACGGTCAGCGCGGCGCCCTCCGGCCGGGCGGTCACCGCCGCGGCGCCGGCGGCGTCCCCCAGCAGCGCGGAGGCGTAGAGCTCCTCCGGGCTCAGCAGGGCGGCGGGCCGGCTGACGTCGAGGAAGCGGTCGGTGACGTCGCCGCCGATCACCAGCCCGGCGCGCAGGCCGCCGGCGAGCAGCGCCCCGGCCACGTCGAGCGCCTGGACCGGACCTGAACTGCCGGCCTGCAACTGGTAGGCAGGCAGGTCGCGCAGGCCGAGCCGGTCGGCGACCACGGTGGCGGTGGTCGGCAGCAGCGTGTCAGGGGTGGCGGTGCTCAGCACCAGGAAGTCCAGGCCGCCGCCGGCCAGTCCGGCCGCGTCCAGGGCGGCGCTTCCCGCCTCGGCGCACAGGTCGGCCAGGCTGTGGGTGAGGTTCCCGGTCGCCGGGTCCCAGCAGAAGTGGCGGCTGCGCGTACCGACGGAGCGCTCGATCCAGTCGCCGGCGAGGCCCAGCAGGTCGGCCACCGTGCCGTTGGACACCGGCCTGCCCGGTAGCGCGATGCCGGTCCCGGCAACGAAGAACTGCTGGGTCGTCCTCATGTCCGGGCTCCTGTGCTCCTCGGCACGCTGGTCCAAGCTGTGGCCTCTTTCGGGCAGGGGTCGGTCAGGAGCAGAGCGCGCGCCGCCCTCTCCCGCCTGACCCCGACAGGCTCGCCCACGTCTCTAAAGTCAGGCTTGCGTCGTCCGGGCGCTGGGGCGTCGGGGGCGCGGGCGGGTGCGACGGGCCCGCACTCGGCTCGGGGATGTCGTGTCGCTCGCCATGGGATCGCTGCGCATACGATTTCGGGGCGCGGGACGGCACGCGAGCGGGTGACTGCGCCGTCCCGCCGTCCGCGGTCATCTCTGGAAAACGTCCTCCACGAGGTCGAGCTGCAGCTCCATCGGCAGGTCCTGACGCCGTGTGATCTTCAGCTTACGGTACGCACGGGTCAGATGTTGCTCAACGGTACTCACGGTGATGTAGAGCCTGGCGGATATCTCACGATTGGTGTAGCCGTAACCGGCCAGCGCCGCCACCCTCCGTTCCGCCTCGCTGAGTTGCTCGGTGCGCGAGGGCGCCGGTTCGGGGCGCTGCGGCGCGGCGGGCGGCTCCTCGTCCTGCCGGCCGCGGCCGGACTGCCCGGGCGAGATCTGCTCGCACAGCGGCACCGCCCGGCATTCCGCGGCGAGTTGCCAGGCCCGCCGCGTCACGATGCCGGCGCGGCTGTCCTCTCCGGTCAGCCGCAGCGCGCGGCCGAGGTCCGAGAGGGCGCGGGCGAGTTCGATCCGGTCACCACAGCGGCGCAGTTCGTCGACCGCGGCGGTCAACAGCTTGGGCCGCTGGTGCAGTTCGGCGGTCGCGGCGCGCAGCCGCAGCGACACCCCGCGGACCCGCGGGCCGCGGGCGTCCGGCATCCCGAGCTGCTCCACCACGAACCGCTCGGCCCGCCGCCGCTCGCCGAGTTGCAGCAGCGCCTCGGCGGCGTCGGTGCGCCAGGGAATCTGGCGCGGCCGGTCCAGGCTCCACCGGTGGGCCAGCCGCCCGACGTCGAGGAACTCGCCGAGCGCGGCGCGGTAGCGGTGGGTGGCCATGTAGTAGTGGCCGCGGGCCCGCAGATAGGTCAGCGCGTGCACGCTGGAGAACAGCTCGTCGGGTGCGGGGGTCTGCAGGCGGCGGGTGGCCTCCTCGTAGCGGCCCATACCGGTGAGGGCGGTGGCGAGCGCGGCGACCGGGGCGAAGAGGAACAGCCCGCCGCGGTCGGCGATCGTGTCGGCGGCCGCCGCTGCCTCCCGCTCCGCGCCGGCGAGGTCGCCGAGCCGGAGCAGGCCCTCGGCGTGGACGGTGCCGAAGACGGCCCGCCAGGCGGGGGCGGAGTCGCCGGCCGCCGCCGAGAGCCGCCGGCACCAGAGCGCGGCGCGGTCCGGCCGGTCGAGATGCACCAGCGTGCGCACGGCCTGCACGATCGGCTCGAAGGTGTTGTGCGCCAACGGCGTTCCCTTCAGCAGGCGTTCAACGGCCTGCTCGTCGCCCTCGGCACCGGGATGGGTCCACAGGGCGGCCGCGGCGCGCAGCGCGGCCGCGCTCCTGGCGGGCAGTTCGCGGCCGTCCCGCATCTCGTCGGCGGCGGCCTGGGTGGCGGCGACCGGAGCGGTCCCGCCGGCAACTGCCGTGCCGGTCCCGCCGGGAGTTGCCGTGCCGGAGGCGGCGGGGGAAGCTGCCGGTGCGTCGGCCGGGCGGGGCGCGGGCGGCAGCGCGAACAGCTCGCGCAAGGGGTCCTCCCGGGGGGCGGCGCCCAGCCCGGTGAGATGGCCGAGCGCCTCGGCAGCCTCCTCCATCCTGCCCTGCGCCACCAGCAACCTGGCCAGCCGCCCGGTCCTGGCCGGGCTGAGCGCGCCCTCGCGCAACGCGGCGAGCGGGGCGCGCAGGTGGGCTTCCGCGGCGCCCGGGTGCAGCCGCCACACGACGCCCGCACGGCGCAGGTCCACGTCCAGCCCCGCGTGCTCGTCGGTGCACAGGGTGCGGGCGAGTTGCAGGCACGCGGCGGCGTGCACGCAGTCGTCCGCGGAGACCAGCGCGTGCTTGGCCGCCTCGCACAGCACGCGCAACGGCCAGTCGCCGACCGGCGGTTCGCTGCGCAGACCGTCGTCCCCCGCCGCGGCGAGCAGATGCCGGGCCACGACGTCGGCGTGGCCGCCTCCCTCCTGCAGCACCTGGGCGGCGCGGCTGTGGAGTTCGCCGCGTTCCCGGCCGGGCGTGGCGTCCAGGACGGCGGCGGTGATGGCCGGGTGGCGCAGCCGCCCGGCTCGGGTGAGCCCGGCCCTGTCCAGGACGTCCATGGTGCGGGCGGTCGCCGACGGCGTCAGGCGCGCCACCCGGGCTGCGTTCTCCACGGTGGCCTCGGCGTCCAGCACCGCGAGCACGGTGGCCAGCCGGCGGAATCTGGTGCCACCGCGGTGCAGGCAGGTCAGCACGGCCTCGGTGAACGGACCGCCGTGCTCGGGTTCGGGCGCGGTGGGTTCGGTGAGCAGCGCGCGCAGCAGCAGCGGGTTGCCGCCGGTGGTGTGCTGCAGCCGCGCGGTCAGCTCCGGGGTGGCGGCCCGGCCGGCGTGCCGGCTCAGCAGGGCCGCGGTGCCCGCCTCGTCGAGCCGCCCGATGGCGATCCGCGCGTAGCTGGGGTGGCGCAGCAACTCGGTACGGGCCGGGGCCTGTTCTGCCCTCTCCTGCGGGACGTCGGCCAGCACGAGGAGCAGCGCGGTGCCGCGCAGCGTGCGGACGGCGTGCAGCAGGTAGCCGAGCGAGCGGGCGTCGACGTACCGCAGATCGTCCACGCACACCACGAGCGGAGCCTGTTCGGCCAGGGCGCGCAGCGCGCAGCCGAACTCCTCGGCGGTGAAGGGGGCGGCGACGTAGCCGCCCGGGTCGCCCGGTGCGGCGAACGTGCCCTCCTCGTCGGCGGGTTGGGGTTCGCCGGTGGACGTGCCGTCGACGGCGACCAGGTGGGGCTCGCCGGTGGACGACGGGGCCGAGGTGCCGGGGCCGGTGCTGTCCGGCTCGGGATCCGGTTGCGGTTGACCCGCATCCGGCGCGGATCGCTGCCCGGGGATCCGCACTCCCCCCGGCAACACGGCCCCGGATCGCGGCAGTTCCGGCCCGGGCCGGGCGGGCCGGGCGCGGTGCCCGCCCGGCGTGGCCGGGACCGGCGGCGGTTCGGCCGGCAGCAGGCCGTCCGGCAGGTCGGCAACCAACCGCCGGACCACCGCGTAGGGTTCGTCCCGTAACGACGGCGTGCCCGCCGCGCGCAGGACGTTGGCACCCCCACGTCCGGCCTCGTCGGAGAGGACGGTCAGCAGCTCCGTCTTGCCGCAGCCGACCGCACCCTCCACCAGGACCACTCCGGTGGTCCCGCGGCGGCAGGCGTCCAGCGCGGCTTCCAGCCGCGCCCACGCACTGTCCCGTTGCACAAGTGACATGTCCCCGCCTTCCGTTCGCTTCCCCGGCGAATGCCCTTACGATGCCGCCGCCCCGGCGGGATACCGACAGCCAACCCATGGCCACAAGTTGCCGGGCAGCAATTTTGAGAGCGGCCCGCTGCGGGCGGACGCCCTGATTCCCCCTGCTCGCGGGGCGCCGGGCACCCGCCCCGCGCAGGTGGGCGGGGTCGCGCCGGGGCGGCGGAGAACGCCGGCCAGGCACGCCGGCCGGCAGTTCCCTAGGGGCGCTTAGGGGTCGGGCAAGGGTTACCGGCGTACCGCGCCGCACCGCACGATGGCGAGGAGCTTGGCCCGTTCCGCGCCCGCCGTCGTCATGGTCAGGAGCCCGTCATCAAAGGCATAGGAATACTGGGAACCGGTTCGTACCTGCCCGCCGAGACGGTGTCCAACCGGGTGGTGGCCGAGCGCGCCGGGGTCACCGAGGAGTGGATCCTGCGCAAGACCGGGATCAGGGAACGCCGTTACGCCGCCGAGTCCGAGGCCACCTCCGACCTCGCCGTCGAGGCGGCCCGGGCTGCGCTGGACGCCGCGGGGATCACCGCGGACGAGCTCGCGTGGGTGGTGGTCGCGACGTCCACCCCCGACCACCCGCAGCCGGCCACCGCCTGCCTGGTCCAGGACCGGATCGGCGCGGGGCGTGCCGCCGCGTTCGACATCAACTCCGTGTGCAGCGGCTTCGTCTTCGCCCTGGTGACCGCGGCCCGGCTGCTCGCCGACCCGGACGGCGCGGTGCGCGGCTACGGCCTGGTGATCGGTGCCGACGTCTACTCGCGGATCGTCGACCGCGCGGACCGCCGTACGGCGGTGCTGTTCGGCGACGGCGCGGGAGCGGTGGTGCTCGGTCCGGTCCCGGAAGGCGCCGGGCTGCTCGGCTCCCACCTGGCCAGCCACGGCGACCGGCGCGAGCTGATCCACGTCGAGGCGGGCGGCAGCAGGCTGCCGGCCTCGGAGAAGACCGTCGCGCTCGGGCAGCACCACTTCCGGATGGACGGGCGGGCGGTGCGTGACTTCGTCGCCGCGGAACTCCCCTCCAGCGTCGGCGCGTTGCTCGCGAGCAGCGGGCTGCGGCCCGAGCAGGTCGACCACTTCGTGCCGCACCAGGCCAACGGCGTGCTGCTCGCGGACATCCTGCCCACCGTCGGGCTGACCCGGGCCCGCACCCATCTCTACGTCGCCGAGCACGGCAACACCAGCGCCGGCTCGATCCCGCTGGCCCTGGACACGGCCTGCAGGTCGGGGGCGTTCGCCGACGGCGACCTCCTCGTGCTGTCCGGTTTCGGCGGCGGCATGTCCATCGGCTCGGTGGCGCTGCGCTGGGGTTCCGGCGCGGCCCGCACGTCCGGGAAGGACGCGGCGGCGTGACGACGGCACCCACTCTCCGGAACTCCGCGGCTCCCGCCCCCTCGGCCGCCCCGGCCCCGTCAAGCGCCCCCGCGGCCTCCGCCGCCGGCCGGCGCGCCACCGCCGCGGTCCAGGTCAGGGAGGGCCTGCCGTTCCGTACCGCCGCGGTCATCGGCCTCGGCACGGTCGGCTCGGCGTTCGCGCGGGCGCTGGCCGCGGCCGGCGTCGCGGTCGCCGCGGTGGAGGCGGACGACGCGCGCCTGGC
>WRCZ01000291.1 GCA_009783685.1 Actinomycetes bacterium | reverse complement strand
TCAGGCGCCACCTCGACGACGCGGGCCTGACGCCGCGGCTCCCCGCACGCCCCGTCGATGCGGCCGCGACCGCACCCCTGGGGGACGCCGCCACGGGCCGCGGCCCGGACGGGTCGCCCGACGTTCCGCCGGAGCCTGCCCCGGACGAGTTCCCGGATGATGTCCCCGACGCCGTCCCGGGCGCGGTCCCGGAGGGCGCCCCGGTGGAGGCGGCACAGGCAGGCGCCGTGGAGGGCGCGGGATCGGGCGACGTCCAGGCGAGCGTCCTCCCTGCTGCCGTCCCCGTCGCCCTGCCCGCGGCGACCGTGGAGGCGGTCCGCGGGCTGGTCGGGCCCGAGCGGATCGCCGCCTTCGTGGCAGCGGCGGCCGACCGCGAGGTCGCGGCCCGGCGCATGGACGCGCTGGCCGCGGCGGAGGCCGAGGCCACCGCCCGGCCCTGAGACCGGCCCTGGCACCGGCCGGCCGCAGCGGACCGAGTGCTCGGGCCATCCGGCCGAAGGAGAGCGCGCCGCCGGTCGGGCGGTCCGGACCGGTCAGACCATGACCGCTCCACCGGCGACGTCGAGGACGATCCCGGTCACCCAGGAGGCCGTGTCCGACGCCAGGTAGAGAGCGGCTTCGGCGACGTCCTCCGGGGTGCCGAGGCGCCGCAGGGGGTGGTCGGCGATGAGCGCGCGCTGGACGTCCTCGGGGATGTTCCGCTGGTTCCGCTCGGTCATGATCGTCTCGGGCGCGATGCAGTTGGCCCGCACTCCGGACGGGCCCGCCTGGGCCGCCAGGTCCTTGGTGAACAGCTCGATGCCGGCCTTGGCCGCCGCGTAGGCCACGGGCGAGCGGGAGTTGGGCCGGCGGGCGGCCGCCGAGGAGACGGTGACGATGCTGCCGCGCCCGCGCTCCTTCATCCCGGGCAGCACGCTCTTGACGGTCAGGAAGGTCGCGGTGAGGTTGGTGTCGACCGCCGCCCGCCAGTCCCGCTCCTCGATCAGCTCGATCGGGCCGGGCGGCACCGGGTTGCCGCCGGCGTTCGCCACCAGGATGTCGATCGGCCCGCAGGCGGCCTCGACGTACTCCCGCATCGCCTCGACCTCGTCGAACCGCGTCAGGTCGGCGGTCACCGCGTCCACCTTCCCGCCCTCCCAGGAGATCCGCGCGCGGACCGCCTCGACGGCCTCCGCGTCGCGGCCGTGCACCACGACGTGCGCCCCGGCCCGGGCGAACCGCGCGGCGACGGCCGCGCCGATCCCGCGCGAGCTGCCCGTGACCAGGGCGACCCGCGACCGCAGGCCGTTCGCCGGCGTCGCCGGCGTGGACTTCGGCGTGGACTTCGGTGTCATCGGGTCGGTCTTCGGCGTCATCGCGCTCACCTGGCCCTGCGGTCGGTGACGGTGATGCGGAAGGCCGGGTGGTCGGCCGGGTCGGGCAGCGCCTGGAACGTCCTGGTGACGTTCGGCATCCCGCCGAACTGCCGCAGGTACTCCTCGACGAGACCGGGCAGCTCCTCCACCGGGACCTCCTCCGCGGTGAACTCCTCGACCGCGCCCTTCCGGGTGAGCCGGCCGTTGCCCGCGGCCCGCAGGTTGCGCGACCACTCGGTGTCCCCGTAGGCGGCCATCAGGTACTCCTGCCCGTCGTGCGCGAGCACCGCCACGGGGGTGGAGCGCCAGGCGCCGCTGGTGCGTCCCGGCACCGACAGGACGCTGACGACCTGCGGTTTGAACAACCGGGCCATCCGCCCGCCGATCACGCGCGCCGCCCACGGCGGACGCAGGTAGTGCGTGGCAGTCATGGCTGCCTCCTCCCGCTCGACTGAGTTCAACGTTAGATATCGAATGGTGAGGAGTCAAACGTTTAGACATCTACTGATGATGATAGGATCCTGGTATGCAACCGCTCAGGACCCCCACCGGGCTCCAACTCGGCCGGACCGCCCGAGTTGTCAGCCGCGCCTTCGACGACGCTCTCGACCAGGCCGGCGGCTCGCTCCCGATGTGGCTGATCCTGCTGAACCTGAAGATCGGCCGGCCCGGCAACCAGCGCGAACTGGCCGCGGCGGTCGGCGTCCGCGACGCCACGCTGACCCACCACCTCAACGCGATGGACGCCCGCGGCCTGATCACCCGCCGCCGGGACGAGGCCAACCGCCGCGTCCACGTGGTCGAGTTGACCGAGGAGGGCGAGGCCGCGTTCCTCCGCCTGCGCGACGCCGCCGTCGACTTCGACCGCCGCCTCAACGCCGGCCTCACCGAAGCGGACCGCGACGCCCTGGACTCCCTCCTCACCCGCCTCGCCGCCAACGTCGGCGCCCCGCCGTCCGACGACCCCGGCACCCCGCCCTGGACCGGCCTCGCCGAGCACTGACCGCACCGGCCCACTCGCCGGCCCGCTCGACGGCGCGAACCCCGGCCGGACCGCGTCCGAACCGCCGCCGAACCGCGGCCGGAAAGGCGTCAGTTGAGGACGATCCAGGTCTGGCCGGGCTGGAGGGGGAACGGCTTGCCCTGGTAGGTGAAGGTGGTGCCGGAGGCGGGAGTGGGGCGGGTCCAGGTGACGGGGAAGGACCTGCCGTCGCGCAGGACGGTGCCGGTGCCGGACCCCACGGTCCGGCTGAACGGCTCGCTGACCCGTCCGCCGCCGTTGGTGTCGACGAACCCGCCGGGCGACTTCGTCACCTCCACGTGCTGGATGATCACGTTCTGCGGGTGCGCGGGAGCCGTGTCGCGGCCGTCCATCAGCACGGTGTAGGACGCGGGGCCGGGGTTCCAGGTGAAGCGGAAGGACGCCGCGGGCATCGCGGTGTCGCTGACCGTGGCCGCCGTACCGCCCGCCGGCACGGCGCCGAACCGCAGCCCGATGTCCTTGGCCGTCGAGGCACCCTGGGTGAGACCCGCGGTCCGCACGAACAGGTTGTGCGGCGCGGACCGGTCGCTGCTGCGCACGTAGGCGCCCGGCTTCTGCGCGGGCGACACGTTCACCACGTCGGCACCCTTCAGCACCTTGAGGAACCCGCTGACCGCCCCGCTGTACGCGAACGCCGGCTTGCCGTAGGCGGACAGCACCTGCAGATCCGTCTCCCGGGCGCTGCGCACCGGGCCGATCTCCGCCGGCTTGTCCGTGCCGCCGTACACGGCCATGAACCGGCTCAGCCCGCCCTCGACCCGCTCGACGTAGACGATGTCGGCCTGCGCCAGCCCGACCGCGGGCCGCGCCGGCTCCACGTTGTCGATCTTCACGGCGAGCAACGGTCCCGCCGCCCCGGGCCGGCCGGTCAGCGGATCGACGCCGCTCGCGGTCGTGCTGGGCGGTGCGGTGGCAACGCCTCCCCCGCCGCCGCCTCCTCCGCCGCCACCGTTGCCGCCGGCGAGCGCGCCGATCCCCACACCGGCCCCCGCCAGCACCACCGCGCACCCGGCCGCGATCGCCGCCTTGGCCTTCGTCTCCACAGGCCCGCCTCCTTCGGCCACCGCCGCGCTGTCGGCTCCGCCGCGGAGTCACCCCACGATTCTAGGCGCGAACCCGGACAAAACTCCCCAGTGGTGCGGCGAAGACCCCCAGGGTGGGCCCGCTTTCGGCGCGCGCCGCGAGCGTCAGCGCGGTGACCGTAGGCTCGGCGGCATGAGTCTGCGTCTGAGCACTGTGATTCTGCCGATCTACCGCTGGGCCGCCGAGGGGCGCGGGATCTGGAAGCGGGCCGAGGAGATGGGGTTCGGCGCCGCCTACACCTACGACCACCTGTCATGGCGCGAGCCGTTCAGGGACGGCCCCTGGTACGGGGCGCTCCCCACACTGACGGCCGCGGCCGGCGTCACCGAACGCGTCAGGCTCGGGACGATGGTGACGTCCCCCAACTTCCGGCACCCGGTGACCCTCGCCAAGGAGCTGATGACGCTGGACGAGGTGAGCGCGGGCCGGGTGACGCTGGGCATCGGCGCCGGCGGCACCGGGTTCGACGCGACCGTGCTCGGCCAGGAGCCGTGGCCGCCGAAGGAGCGGGCGGACCGCTTCGCGGAGTTCACCGCGCTGCTCGACCGGCTGCTCACCGAACCGCACGTGACGTCCGAGGGCGCCTTCTACTCGGCGACCGAGGCGCGAACCGTCCCGGGCTGCGTGCAGCGGCCCCGGCTGCCGTTCGCCGTCGCCGCCACCGGGCCGCGCGGGATGCGGCTGGCCGCCCGGCACGGGCAGGCGTGGGTGACCACCGGCGAGCCCAAGCTGTACGAGACGGGCACGCCCGAGCAGTCCCTGGCGGCCATCGCCGACCAGGTGAAGCGGGTGTCGGCGGCGTTCGCCGCGGAGGGCCGCGAGCCCGGCGGCATCCCGAAGATCCTGCTCTCCGGCTTCACCCCGGACTACGCCGCCCCGTTCACCTCCGTGGACGCGTTCGTCGACTTCGCCGGACGGCACGCCGAGGCCGGCATCGACGAACTCGTCGTCCACTGGCCCATCCCCGACTCGGACTTCGCGTACGACCACGCGACCTTCGAGCGGATCGCCGCCGAAGCCCCGTCCCAGCTGGCCTGACCTGCCGGCCCGACCTGCCGGCCCGTACGGCCGGCCGTACGCCGCGGCCGGGGCCTGCTTCCGGGCTCAGCTCGAAGGGAGGGACAGGACCCGGCCCGCCTTCGCGACCGCCTGCCGGTAGTAGGAGGACGCGGTGTCCGACGAGCCGCCGCCGAGTTCGAAGTAGTAGTAGCTGATCATGACCGCGCCGAGCCGCTGCATCGCCAGGTAGCCCTTGACCCCGAAGCCCTGGAGGCTGGCCTCCAGCCGCGCGGCCGCCGTGCCGTGGCCGCCGAACGCGACCGGGGTCAGCGAGAACTTCAGGTGCGTGCCGCCGGTCGTCAGCGTCAGGGTGTGGCAGGCGGTCAGCGCCGCCCGCGTCCTGGCGTAGTCGGTGGCCATCAGGTTCGGGGCCTTGGTGGTCAGCCCCTCGGCCACGAACGGGCCCGTGCCGCCGCCGGAGAACCCGGACGACGCGGCCTGCTGCCCGGGCCGGGACGACGCGGCCATCGTCGCGTTCAGCGTCCCCGCCAGCGGCTCGCAGCCCTTGATCGAGGCGCCACCGATGCTGGTGGGGCTCATCGTCGTGCCCAGGCCGAGGTCGTGCGCGGTCAGCAGCGCCGACTTCAGGGCCGCGGCCGACGGCACGGCCGTGGCGGACGGGCCCGAGGCGGTGCCCGTACCGCCGGCGCCGGAGTGCCCGCTCGCGCTGTTGCGGCCGGTCCCGCTGCAGCCCGCGGCGCCGGCCGCCACGCCCAGGGCCACCGCCAGGGCCAGCACGAAGGCCACCACCGGGGCCGTGCCCGCGACACCGGGCGCACCACCGCGCAGACCGCCTCGAAGGCCCCCTCGGAGATCGCTTCCGTGTCCGTCCTGTCGTCCGTCCATGCGCCGCTCCTCTCCTCGGCCACATTCTGTGGCGGTGCCGCGCCGCCCGCCGGACGACCGCCGCCGGATGGCGGGATCGGATGGTGGCGGCCAAGGTGGAGAGGGGCGGGAATGCAGAGGGGAACGGGAGGGACGAGGGGAGGGAGCCCACACACCGCGGGGCCCGGGCAGGCCG
This sequence comes from Actinomycetes bacterium, assembly GCA_009783685.1. GTDB lineage: Bacteria > Actinomycetota > Actinomycetes > Streptomycetales > Streptomycetaceae > Actinacidiphila. Next base: position 2,284 of record WRCZ01000291.1, on the reverse strand, counting down.
CACGCGCCCGCACCCGGCGGCCCTGATCCGGATCACCGCTTGGAGATGCGAGATGTCCGAAGTCACCACCCCGTACGAACCCGGCACCCCGTGCTGGACCGACCTGATGGTCCCGAACCAGCAGGCCGCGCTGGACTTCTACCGGGACCTGCTCGGCTGGCAGGGCGAGATCGGGCCCGAGGCGTTCGGCGGGTACTCGATGTGCACCCTCAGGGGCAAGGCGGTCGCCGGGATCATGAAGACCCCGGAGATGGAGGGCCAGCCCTCGCCGCCGCCGGCCTGGACCACCTACTTCACCAGCGCCGACGCCGATGCGACGCAGGCCGCGATCAACGCCAACGGCGGCAAGGTGATCGTGCCGGTGGCCGACGTCGGCACCATCGGCCGGATGCTGGTCGCCGCCGACCCGCAGGGCGCGGTGTTCGGCGTGTGGCAGGCGAAGGACTTCGCCGGCGCGCAGATCGTCAACGAGCCCGGCGCCCTGGTCTGGAACCAGCTGCAGACCTCGGACATCGACGGGGCCCGCGCCTTCTACAAGGCCGCGCTGGGCCTGGACTCCGGTCCGATGCCGGAACTGCCGGAGTTCACCGGCTTCCAGGTCAAGGGCCGGACGATCGGCGGCGTGCAGGGCATGGAGAACCTGCCCGAGGGCACCCCGCCGAACTGGCTGGTCAACTTCTCCGTCGACAACGTCGACAGCACGGTGGACGCGCTGGTGCGCTCCGGCGGGAACGTCCTCGCGCCCGCCTTCGACATGGAGAAGATCGGCCGCATGGCCGTCCTGCAGGACCCGCAGGGCGGGGTCTTCGCCGTCGTCTCCCTCGCCTCGGCGGGCTGACCGGCGCGCGGGGCCGGCCACGGCAGGCGTACCCCCGGAGCCGGGGTCCCGATCCGGGGCCCCGGCTCCCGGCACGGGCGCGGGTCCGCCCGCGCGGGGAGCGCTTGCGGGCGGTCCCGGCGCGGAGGAGATTGGAAGGTGAGCGCGTCCGGAGCCGGTCGTGCGCACAAGGGCGCCGGGGCGCCGGACGCGGGTCACCGGGAAGGTGAGCGTCATGCGCATGCTGCTGACGGCGAAGATGGACTCGGAGAAGACGAACCAGCTCATCACGGACGGGACGCTGGGCAAGACGATGGAGGGCATCCTCGAGGAACTCAAGCCCGAGGCTGCCTACTTCACCGCCTGGGAGGGCGAGCGGACCGCGTTGCTGGTCATCGACCTGGACGACTCGAGCCAGATGCCGTCCGTCGCGGAACCCTTCTTCCAGGCCGGCGCGAAGGTCAGCCTGCGTCCGGCCATGAACCGCGACGACCTCACGAAGGGCCTGGCGAGCCTCGGACGGTGACGTCCGGAACACCCCGAATTGCGCCACTCGGGTGGCGTTGATGTGAATATCGCCGGATTCAAGGTGCGGCTCCTCGGAATCTGTGCTGGCTTCCGCATGATCGGACTAGTCGGTTCAACGGTTCACGAGAAGCGAGAGGTCGACAGGTCATGGCTGCTTCCGCCACCTTCCGGACGTTCTGGGGTGCTCTGCTGAGCGTCCTGCTCAAGTGCATCGCCGCCCTGGGGTTCCACACCCCCGCCACCCGTACCCAGGCCGCCGCCCCGGCGCCGATCCCCGCCGGTGCCGAGGCCGGCGCCGTCGCCACCGCGGCCGCCGTGCCCGCGGCGCGGGGAGCCGGCTCCTCAGGGGGCTCCCCTTCGGCACCCGAGCCGGAGGCCCGCCCAGTGCCGGCACCCCGGCTCTACGAACCCGTGCGGAGCAGCCGCGACTGCCTGCTGCCGCCCACGATGAAGCAGCGGATCAGCGCGGAAGCGCACGGCGCCACCCCCGCGGGACGCAGCCTGCCCGCCGGCACCCTCGTGGCCGACGACGGCTACGGCGGCCTGATGACGGTGCCCGCACCGGACGACGACGAGACCGCACGACGTGCCGCGCGGCGCACCCGCAACAGCAGCGACGGCGCCGCAGCCACCTCGAAGTCCCCGGCGCACGACGGCCGTTCCGCCGAGCGCACCACCGCCGGCCGGCGCCGGTTCGCTGCCCTGCACGGCTGACCGGATCGCGCCGCGTTTCGGCGGCGCTGCGCCCCAGGCGCACCTGACGGAATGCGTCCGACCGCGGTTCCCCGGCTCTCTTGAGCCATAACCCGCACCTTTGTGCGGGGCAGGGGTGCAGTGCGGGAGGATGGGGGTCGTGACCTCAGCCACCGAGCCCACCGGGCCCAGCGAGCCGGCCGATCCGCCCCTGGACAACGACAAGCCCGCGGCCATACCCGCCGC
>WRCZ01000290.1 GCA_009783685.1 Actinomycetes bacterium | reverse complement strand
CTGTCCTCCGCGCCGAACAGGCCGAGCAGCGGCGCCCGCAGCTGCGGGAGCTGGTCGACCAGGGTGGTGACCTTCAGCGGATGGCCGGGCGGGATCGTCCCGGTGACGAACGCGCCGTAGCAGTCGACCGCCGCGTCCAGGTCGACGTGGCACGCCGCCAGCACGGACTGCCGGCCGCCGGAGCAGTAGCCGATGACGCCGGCCCTGCCGTTGGAGGTGGGCAGCGCCCGCAGGTACGCCGCGGCGCCGGCCACGTCGCCGACCAGCTGCTCGTCGGGGACGCCGCCGTTGGCGCGGGCCACCGCCGCCGCGTCGTCCGGCGAGGCGCCGGGCGCCTCGCGGGAGTACAGGTTCGGGCAGACCGCGTCGTAGCCGAGCTCGGCGAACCGCCGGACGATCTCCTTGCTGGGCCGGTCGTAGCCCGGCAGGTGGTGGATGACGACGACACCACCGCGCCGGCGGTCGCCCTCCGGCCTGGCCACGTACGCCTCGATCGCGTCACCGCCGTGACCGGGGAGCGTGACGGTCGTCGCGGTGAGGGAGCCCGATGCCGAGGCACCGGTGGGGAGCTGAGTCATGAGGCCATCTCTACCATAAGGCTGAACTGTTCAGTTTATACTGAAGAACTATGGACGCCACGCCGGCTGAACCGGGCAGGATCGCCGCCGACCTGCGGGCCGCGCTCGGGCCGCTGGTGCGCCGGCTGCGGCAGTTCCGGCCCGGCGACGAGCTCACGCTGTCGCAGACCTCCGCGCTGGTCCGGCTGGACCGCGAGGGCCCGGCCACCGCGTCCGAGCTGGCCGCCCGCGAGGGCATCAGGCCGCAGTCGATGTGCACGATCGTGAACCGGCTGGAGGAGCGCGGGCTGGTCGAGCGCGCGCAGGACCCGGGCGACGGCCGCCGCATGGTGGTGTCGCTGACCGGGGCCGGCCGCGAGGGCCTGACCGGGGCGCGCGCCGAGCGGGCCCGCCGGCTGACCGCCGCGATCGCCGAGGAACTGAGCGAGGACGAGCAGCGGCAGCTGGCCGCCGCCGTACCCCTGCTGGAACGGATCACCCGCCGTGTCTGAGCGCTCGAAGCTGCGCGTCGTCCCGGAACCGGGCGGCGTCGCGGCCGAGCGCTCCGACCGCTACAAGTGGGTGGCGCTGTCCAACACCAGTCTCGGGATGTTCATGGCCACCGTGGACGCCTCGATCGTGATCATCTCGATGCCGGCGATCTTCCGCGGCATCCACCTGGACCCGTTCGCGCCCGGCAACATCACCTACCTGCTGTGGATGATCATGGGGTACCTGCTGGTCACCGCGGTGCTGGTGGTCACCCTGGGCCGGCTGGGCGACATCGTGGGCCGGGTCAAGATCTACAACCTGGGCTTCGTGGTCTTCACCCTGGCGTCGGTCGCGCTGTCCTTCGACCCGATGCGGGGCTCCTCCGGCGCGCTGTGGCTGATCGGCTGGCGGGTGGTGCAGGCGCTGGGCGGCTCGATGCTGATGGCCAACTCCGCCGCGATCCTCACCGACGCCTTCCCGGCCCGGCAGCGCGGCATGGCCCTGGGCATCAACCAGATCTCCGCGCTGTCCGGCCAGTTCATCGGCCTGGTGCTGGGCGGGCTGCTGTCCGCGTGGGACTGGCGCGCCGTGTTCTGGGTGAACGTGCCGGTCGGCGTGTTCGGCACGATCTGGGCGTACCGCTCGCTGCGCGAGATCTCCGCCCGCCGGCCGGCCCGCATCGACTGGTGGGGCAACGTCACCTTCGCGCTGGGCTGCGGCATGATCCTCGTCGCGATCACCTACGGCATCCAGCCGTACGGCGGCCACACCATGGGCTGGACCAGCCCGAAGGTGCTCACCGGGCTGATCGGCGGGGCGGCGCTGCTGATCGCCTTCGGCATCGTCGAGACGCGGGTGCCACAGCCGATGTTCCAGCTCCGGCTCTTCCGCAACCGGCACTTCGCCGCGGGCAACGCCGCCTCGCTGCTGGCCTCGGTGGCACGCGGCGGGCTGCAGTTCATGCTGATCATCTGGCTGCAGGGCATCTGGCTGCCGCTGCACGGCTACGACTTCGAGGACGCGCCGCTGTGGGCGGGCATCTTCCTGCTGCCGCTGACCGCCGGGTTCCTGATCGCCGGACCGCTGTCGGGCGCGCTGTCCGACCGGTTCGGGGTGCGCTGGTTCACCACCGGCGGGCTGCTGGTGTTCGGCGCCAGCTTCGTCGGGCTGCTCCTGCTGCCGATCGACTTCCCGTACTGGGCGTTCGCGCTGCTGGTGATGTGCAACGGCATCGGCTCCGGCATGTTCTCCGCGCCCAACACGTCGGCGATCATGAGCAGCGTCCCCGCCCAGCACCGCGGGGCGGCGTCCGGGATGCGCTCGACGTTCCAGAACTCCGGGATGTCGCTGTCGATCGGGGTGTTCTTCTCGCTGCTGATCGTGGGGCTCGCGAACCGGCTGCCGGGCGCCCTGGAGACGGGCCTGCGCAACCAGGGCGTCCCGGCGGGCGCCGCGCACCACGCGGCCTCGCTGCCGCCGGTCTCCACGGTGTTCTCCGCGTTCCTGGGCATCAATCCGGTGCAGACGCTGCTCGGCCCGAGCGGCACGCTGGACCGGCTGCCCGCGCACAACCGGGCGGTGCTCACCGGCAAGGAGTTCTTCCCGCACCTGATCTCCGCGCCGTTCCACCACGGGCTGGTGATCGTGTTCGCCACGGCCGCGGTGATGGCGCTGCTGGCCGCGACGGCCTCGGCCCTGCGCGGCACGCCCGCGCCGACGGTGACGGACGCCGCGCGCTGAGCCGCCGCGCCGGGCCGCTGCCCTGACCCCTCGCGGCGGTTCTGCGGCGCCGCGTCACGCCTCGGGGAGGTCCAGCTCCGCGAGCCGGTGCGGGTCGGCGAGGATGTGGATCCGCACGATCCGGTCGCCGTGGACGGTGAAGGCGAGGAGCGACATCGGCTTGCCGTCGAGCAGGTTGAGCCGGCCGACCGCACCGTTGACCAGCACCGGACGGCTGGCCAGGGCGCCGCCGCGGCTGCGGAACAGCAGCGCCTGGCCGGCGACGGTGGCCGCGCCGCGGATCTCCTGCGAGACGCCCAGCACGCCGGCGCCGACGTCGGCGCGCAGCACCACGTCCGGGTCCAGGACCGCGAGCAGCGCCTCGAAGTCGCCGCCCTGGGAAGCGGACAGGAACGCGTCCACGACCTCGCGCTGGCGGTGGAGGTCGGGGACGGGCTCGGGGTCCGCGCCCTGGACGCGGCGGCGGGCCCGGCTGGCGAGCTGCCGGGCCGCGGCCGGGCTGCGGTCCACGATCGGGGCGATGTCGCCGAAGGGCACGGCGAACATGTCGTGCAGCACGAACGCCAGCCGCTCGGCCGGCTCCAGGGTGTCGAGCACCACCAGCAGCGCGAGGCCGACGGAGTCGGCGAGCAGCGCCTGCTTCTCGGGGTCCACGCCGTGCGCGCCGTCCTCGCCGGTCACCACGGGGTCGGGCACGTGGGTGTCCAGCGACTCCTCGCGCCGGGAGCGGCGCGAGCGCAGCATGTCCAGGCACACCCGCGCGGTGACCGTGGTCAGCCAGCCGCCGAGGTTGTCGATGGACGCCGCGTCCGTGCGGTTCAGCCGCAGCCACGCCTCCTGGACGGCGTCCTCGGCCTCGCTGATCGAGCCGAGCATGCGGTAGCCGACCGCCCGCAGCTGCCCGCGGTGCCGTTCGAACTCCTCGGTGAGCTGGTCGGTCATGGCTTCCCCTCGGATGGTGCCTTGTCTGTTGCCGTCACCGCGATGACGTACCGGGCCGGACGGATGTGACGGCCCGCCGGTGCGAGGCGGGTCACACCCGACGCCCTCTCCGGCATTGTCGTCCGGCCGCCCGCCTCCGTCAGGCCGTGGCGGCCGGGCGGAGCGCCCTCGCGGACCGGCCGGCGAGGGCCAGGGTGCGGGTCAGGGTCATGGCGAGGGCCATCACGATCAGCGCGTCGGTGAGCGCGTCCGCGGTGACGGAGTTCCGCGCCATCCAGTGCCCGAGCTGCGGTCCGAACCAGTGGACGGAGCCGTAGGAGAAGGCCGCGCGGGCCCCGATGACGACGACCCACAGGGCCGCGTAGCCGGCGCCGGCCGCGGTCACCGGGCGACCGGTGCGCGGGCTGCGGTAGACCCGCAGCAGGGCCGCCGCGCCCAGCCCGCACAGCACGCCGGCCAGGCAGGCGACCAGTTCCAGGCCGAGGCCCGTGCCGCGGGTGGCGACGTTCTTCATGTAGAGCGGCACGATCGCGCCGGCCAGCAGCACCGGCCGCAGCACGCGGAAGGCGCTGACCTTGCGGTGCGGGCCGAGGTCCGCCTCCAGGACGGCGAACAGCACGGCCGCGTTGATCAGCATGGCCTGGTCGAGGGACGACATGGCGGGTCCTTGTCTGTGGGCGGGGTGGCCGGGAGGCGCGTCGGGGGGTCGGGCGGCTTCGGGAGCCGCGCCGCAGGACTCCGCGAGTGGTGCCGTGCGGCGGGCGACCGGTGCGCCCGGGGCGGGCGCCGACCGCTCCACAGTGGGCCGGCACCCCCAGGCGGGGCGTCACACCGCGGGGCGAGGTCCGGGGTGATCCCGCCCGCCACGTCTCCACCCCGGGGCCACCCCGCGCATCACCCCGGACGTCACCCCGCGGTGTGACGTCGGACGCCGGCCCGCTCCGTAGCGTCACCGGGGAAGCCACACCCCCGCCGGAGCGGAAGGAGCACCGCCGTGATCGACATCCTCGCCGTCATCGCCGTCGCCGCCCTCGTCATCGGCCGCCAGCTGATGGGCGAGCCGCTGCGCGGCCGCCGCGTGCTGCTGCTGCCGGCCGTCCTCGCCGTGGTCGGCGTGACCCGGCTCCGCGGCCACGGCGCCGTGACGCCCGCAGACGTCGCGTTCCTGGTCGCCGGCGCGCTGCTCGCCGTGGCGATCGGTGCCGGGCAGGGCGCGGCGATGCGGCTGGAGTCCCGGAACGGCGGGCTGTGGGGCCGGATGCCGGTCCGCGGCCTGTGGTGGTGGGCGGCGCTCGTCGGCACGCGCGTCGGCCTGACCGCGCTGGCCGGGGCGGGCGGCGCCCACCTCGCCGCGTCCTCCGCGCCGATCGTGCTGATGCTCGGCGCCAACCGCCTCGGCCAGGCCGGCGTGATCGCCCTGCGCGCGCTCTCCTCGGGCATCCCCTTCGCCCCGGAGAAGGACGGCCGCGTCTTCCTCGCCGACCGCCTCCAGGCCGGCGCCGACCGCCCCGCCTGGACCAGCGAGCGCCGTACCGGCCTCCGCCACCGCGACCCGATCCGCCGCCGGTGACCCACCTCCCCACCCCCTGGACCCGCACCCCGTCCCCTACCCGCCACCCGACCGTCCCCCGGGACGACGCGGCGCGCCCGCCCCGGGCCAGCGGAACCACCACGAACGCGCGCACCGCGGCCGACCCCGCCGACGGGACAGGAACAACCGCCCTGAGCAAGGCGGTTGACGCCACCAGTACTGCGGGCGCGGGCCCCCGGCGCGCGGAGCCCGCCCCGGACCGCACGTCGACAGGGGCCCAGGACACGGCGGTTGGCACCACCAGCACCGCAGGATCGTCGGCGCACCGCGCGGACACCACCCCCCACCACACCCCGACACCAGCCCCGGGCTGCACCACCGCCGTGCCCCGCCCCGGGGACAGCACTCGCCCCCAATTCGCGGGCGCGCGCAGCGCGTTGGGCCCGTTGGGCGCGTTGGCGGGGCGGGGGCGCGCGGGGGTGCGGCGTTATGGTGAGCCCGTGCTGCGGACCGCGATCTGGATGGTGCGGGTGACCGCGGTGGTGCTCGTCGGGATCTCCGTGTTCGCCGCGCCGCCGCGTGGGCCGGTGGCGTTCCCGGTGGTGGTCGGGACGTTCGCGCTGAGCACGGCGGCCATCGGCGCCTGGGGCTTCCTCGACGTGTGCCGGGAGGTGGCGGCGCGGCATCCGCGGTGGATGCCGCTGGCGGTCGGCACGGTGGCCGTCGCCTCGGCCGCGGGCTGCACGGCGCCGAACGCCGGGGAGATGGTGGCGCTCGCGACGATGGCGATCATCGAGGCGGGCACCTGGATCCGGCTCGCGACGGGCTGGCGGGTGCTCGGTGCCGCCGAGTTGGCCGTCCTGGGCGGCATCGTGCTGGGCGACCTCGACCGGGGCAGCGCCATCGGGTACCCGCTCCTGCTGCTGGTGGCCCTGCCGTTGGGCCACAGCCGCCGGTCGCTGCGCGTGCAGGCCGAGCAGGCGGCGGCGATGGTCGTGCAGGTCGAGCGGCTGCGGACCGAGCAGCGCCGGGTCGCGGTGCTGGACGAGCGGGCCAGGATCGCCCGCGAGATCCACGACGTCCTGGCGCACTCGCTGGGCGCGCTCGGCATCCAGATCCAGGCCGCGCGGGCGCTGCTCGCGGACGGCGCCGACCCGTCGAGGGCCGCGCAGGCCGACGGTGTGCTCGCGGTGGCGCAGCGGATAGCCTCGGACGGACTGGCCGAGACGAGGCGGGCGGTGCACGCGCTGCGTGCCGACACCCCGCCGCTGGACGAGGAGTTGGCGCGGATGGCCGCGGTCCACGAGGAGCGCCATGGCGCCGCGGTGACGACCGAGGTGTCCGGCCCGCGCGGGGAGCTGCCGTCCGAGCCGGCCATGGCCCTGGTGCGCACCGCCCAGGAGTCCCTGGTCAACGCGGCCAAGCACGCGCCGCGCCAGCCGGTGCGCCTGCACCTCGCCTACGGGGACGGGGACGTGACGCTGACCGTCAGCAATCCGCTGGGGCCCGCGGCGGCGGACGGCTTCGCCACCCTGGACAGCGGCTACGGGCTCACCGGCATGCGCGAGCGGCTGCTGCTGCTCGGCGGGACGCTCACCGCCGGCCCCGGCCCGTCCGATGCCGCTCCCGGGGAAGGGCCCGCACCCGGCCCGCAGGCCGCCGCCGGATCCGTCCCGGCGCAGGACGCGGGCGGCCGCGGCCGCTGGACCGTGACCGCGCGGGTGCCCAGGTGACGGCGCCGGAACGGCCGCTGCGGGTCGTGGTCGCGGACGACCAGGCGACCGTGCGCGAGGGCCTGGTGCTGATGCTGGACCTGCTGCCGGACATCGACGTGGTGGCCTCGGCCGCCGACGGCCGCGAGGCGCTGGCCATGGTCGCCGAGCACTGCCCCGACGCGATCCTGCTCGACCTGCACATGCCGGTGATGGACGGCACCGAGGCCACCCGCCGGCTGACCGCCGAGCACCCGGAGGTGGCGATCGTCGTCCTCACCACGTACGCGGACGACCGTTCGGTGCTGGACACGCTGCGCGCCGGTGCCCGCAGCTATCTGACGAAGGACGCGGACCGGCTGCACATCGCGCGCACCCTGCACAGCGCCGCCGCCGGCCTGACCGTGCTGGACCCGCAGGTGCAGGCCACGCTGCTGGCGGCGGCCGGCGGCGCGGGGCAGCCGGCCGCCGAGGGACGGGCGGACGGCGGTCGGCAGCGGGCGGCCGGCGACCTGCCGGACGGGCTGACGCGGCGGGAGGCGGAGATCCTCACGCTGATCGCCCGCGGCCGGAACAACGGCGAGATCGCCGCGGAGCTGTTCCTGAGCGCCAACACCGTCAAGACGCACATCAACCGGGTCTTCGCCAAGACCGGTTCGCGGGACCGTTCGGCCGCCGCCCGCTACGCCCGGCAGCACGGCCTGGACTGACGCGCCCGCAGATCCGGTGCCCGCGGCCCGGCCCCAGCTCCCCGCCAGGATCCCCTCCCGCACGCCGTGCCCGGACGCCGTGCCCTCACTCAAAACTCCGTGCCCGGACCTGGGCACGTGCCCGGGTCCGGACGCACCACGGGTGGCCCCGGAACTCCGGGGCCACCCGCATACGGTGAATCGTTGCCGGACGGGTCAGGCGGGAGTGGCCGGCGTACGCCGAG
>WRCZ01000289.1 GCA_009783685.1 Actinomycetes bacterium | reverse complement strand
GAACGAGGTGGTGGCGCGCGCCGCCGACCTGCTCGGCGGGCCACCGGGGACGGCCGGCACGTTCACCAGCGGCGGCACCGAGAGCTGCCTGCTCGCCGTGCTCACCGCGCGCGAGCACGCCCGCCGCACGCGCGGGGTGACCGCCCCCGAGATCGTGCTGCCGGTCACCGCGCACGCCGCCTTCCACAAGGCCGCCCACCTGTTCGGCCTCACCCCGGTGACCGTGCCGGTGGGTGCCGACTTCCGGGTCGGGCCCGACGACGTCGCGGCCGCCCTGACCCCGCGCACCGCCCTGGTCGTGGCCTCCGCTCCCTCGTACGCGCACGGCGTCGTCGACCCGGTGGCCGCGATCGCCGCCGTCGCCGCCGAACGCGGGGTGCTCTGCCACGTCGACGCCTGCATCGGCGGCTGGTACCTCGGGCACCTCCGGCTGGCCCAGGGACTGCCGGAACCGGTGCCGTTCGACCTGTCGGTGCCCGGCGTCACCTCACTCTCCGTCGACCTGCACAAGTACGGCTACACCCCCAAGGGCGCGTCCGTGCTGCTGTTCCGGGACGCCGAACTGCGGCGGCACGGCTGGTTCGCGCACGCCTCCTGGCCCGGCTACCCGGTGGTCAACGCGACGCTGCAGGGCACCAAACCCGCCGGCCCGCTCGCCGCCGCCTGGGCGGTCCTGTCCCGGATCGGCACCGTGGGATACGTGGAACTGTCGCGCCGGGTCCACCTGGCGGTGCGTCAACTCGTCGACGGCATCGGGGAGATCGACGGGCTCCGGGTGCTCGGCGAGCCGGACGCCTCGCTCGTCGCGGTGGCCGCGGACGACCCCGGCGTGGACCCGTTCGTGGTCGCCGACGAGATGCGGCTGCGCGGCTGGTACCTGCAGCCGCAGCCCGCGCACGGCACCTCCCCGGCCAACCTGCACCTGACCGTGACCGGCGCGGTGGCCGACCCGGCCCGGATCGGCGGCCTGCTGGCCGAGTTGGCGGACGCGGTGGCCCGGGCGCGCGAGGTGGGGCCCGCGACCGTGGACCCCGGCCTGGTCGAACTGGCGGCGGGCCTCGACCCGGACGCGCTCACCCCGGAGGAGGCCGCCCTCGCCCTGGCGGCGGCGGGCGTCGGGCCGGGCGGCGCGCTGCCCGCCCGGATGGCGCCGGTGCTCGCGGTGCTGCAGGCGCTGCCCGCACCGCTCACCGAACGCCTGCTTCCCGAGGTGGTCTCGCAGCTCTACTCACGCTGAGTTCCGGCCGAGGCGACGGGGCCGGGGGCACGGCCGGGCATTCCGCGGGGCGTCACGGACGCCTTCCCGCTGCCGCTGCGGCGCGCCGGACTTCCGGTGAACCTCCCACGCGACCAAGGCCGTTGAAAACCCGGTGCGGCCCGCGCACCGTGCTGCCTACACTCGCCGGGTGACCGCGCGCCGCCCGTCCGGCGGCGCGCTCGGACGATCGGACGCGAGAGGGGAGCCGGGCCATGCGTGACCGCGCTCCTGCCGCCGTTCCCTCGTCGCTGCACCGGGTGATCCTGGTGTCCCGGTCCGTCCGGCGCCGGCTGCGCGGCCGGCCCCGGACCCCCTGACGAGTCACCCCCCTTCCGCACACCCTCCTCCGGCGACGGGCCACCGGCGCCGCGGGGCCGAGGCGTGCGCAAAAGGGCCCGCGGGCCGCCGACGGCCCGCCCTCGTCCGGGAATCGCGCCGCCCTTTTCCAGGATCCGCCGGGATCCCCACCGAAAGGCCATCGGCCGTGCGCAGCACCCCGAGACACCCCGACGCCCATGCCACCGGTACCGTCCGCAACCTGGGCATCCTCGCCCACGTCGACGCGGGCAAGACCACCCTGACCGAGCGCGTCCTCTACCTGACCGGCGCGACGCACAAGCGCGGCGAGGTCCACGACGGCACCACCGTCACGGACTTCGACCCCCAGGAGCGCGACCGCGGCATCACCATCTTCGCCGCCGCCGTCAGCTGCGACTGGGCCGGCCACCGGATCAACCTGATCGACACCCCGGGCCACGTCGACTTCGCCGACGAGGTCGAGCGGTCCCTGCGCGTCCTGGACGGCGCGGTGGTGGTGTTCGACGCGGTCGCCGGGGTCGAGCCGCAGAGCGAGTCGGTGTGGCGGCAGGCGGACCGGCACGGCGTGCCGCGGATCGCCTTCGTCAACAAGCTGGACCGCCCGGGCGCGGACCTGGACGCCGCGGTGCGCTCGATCCGCACCCGGCTCGGGGCCGTCGCGCTCGCCGTGCAGCTGCCCATCGGACGCGAGCAGGGCTTCACCGGCGTGGTCGACCTGGTCGGCATGCGCGCGCTGGTCTGGGACGGTGCCGAGCCGGGCGCGCCCGGTGCCGGCTGCGCCGAGGGCCCGGTGCCGGAGGCGCTGCGGGCGGAGGCGGAACGGCGCCGGCGGGCGCTGGAGGAGGCGGTCGCCGAACTCCACCCCGCGGCGCTGGAGGACTACTGCGCGCACGGACGGCTCACCGCCCCCGTGCTCGCCGCGGCGCTGCGCGACCTGACCTGCGGCGGCGAGGCCGTGGTGGTGCTGTGCGGCTCGGCGTACCGCAACCGCGGTGTCGAGCCGCTGCTCGACGCGGTCGCCGCCTACCTGCCGTCACCGCTGGACGTCCCGCCGGTGCGGGGCACCGCAGGTGACCGGTCGGAGGCGCGGGCGGCCGATCCGGCGGCGCCGTTCGCCGGGCTGGTCTTCAAGGTGACCGCCGCCGCCACCGGGCGGCTGACCTGCGTACGGGTGTACTCGGGAACGATCGGGAAGGGGGACACGGTGCTCGACGCCGGAACGGGACGCACGGAGCGCGTCGCCCGGATCCTGCGGCTTCAGGCGGACCGGCACTTCGAGCTGGACCGTGCCGTGCCCGGCGACATCGTGGCGCTGGTCGGGCCCAAGGCGGCCCGCGCCGGGGCGACCCTGTGCGCGCCGGCGGCCCCGCTCGTGCTGGAGCCGCCGACCGTCGCCGCACCCGTGGTGTCGGTCGCGGTGGAGGCCCGCAGGAACGCCGACACGCAGCGGCTGGTGGAGGCGCTGGCCCGGCTGGCCGAGGAGGACCCCTCGCTCGCCGTGCGCACCGACGCCGAGACCGGCCAGACCGTGCTGGCCGGCATGGGCGAGCTGCACCTGGAGGTGGCGGTGGAGAAGATCCGCCGGGCGCTGGGGGTGGAGGTCGTCGTCGGCCGGCCGCAGGTCGCCTACCGCGAGACGGTGGTCGGCGGGGTGTCGGGGCTGGTGTACCGGCACGCCAAGCAGGACGGCGGCGCCGGGCAGTTCGCGCAGGTGGTGCTGGACGTGGCGCCGCTCGGCGAGGCGGAGGCGGTCCCCGAGGGCGCGTCCGGCGAGGGCACCGCGGGCGGCGCGTCCGGCTTCGTCTTCCGGTCCGCCGTCACCGGCGGGCGGGTGCCGCGCGAGTACGTCAGGGCGGTCGAGGACGGCTGCCGGGACGCGCTGGCCGAGGGCCCGCTCGGCGGCCATCCGGTGACCGGCGTGCTGGTGACGCTGACCGACGGCGCCACGCACGTCCGGGACTCCTCGGAACTCGCGTTCCGGGCCGCCGGCCGGCTCGCCCTGCGGCAGGCGCTGAGGGCCGCGCGGATGCGGCTGCTGGAACCGGTGGCCGAGGTCACCGTGACGGTGCCGGACGACGCCGTGGGCGCGGTGCTGGGCGATCTCGCGGCCCGGCGCGGCCGGGTGCACGGCTCCGCCGCGGGGACGGCTGCCGGCGGGCCGGCGCCGGGCCAGGGAGCGGGACGTACGGCCGGGACCGTGATCACGGCGACGGTGCCGCTGGCCGAGCTGTTCGGCTACGCCACGCGGCTGCGCAGCCGCACCCAGGGCCGGGGCACCTTCACCAGCCGCCCCGCCGGTTACGCCCCGGCCCCGGCCGGGGAGCAGGCTCCTGCCGCGACCCGGTAGCGGCCGGCCGGACACGGCCGGGCGGGCAGGCGGCTGCGTGAACGGCCGCACCGGGCGCGCGGCCGCCTGACAGAGCCGCCCGGGGCGCCCCCGATGGGGACGCCCCGGGCGGGACGTTTCTGCAGAAGTGGGGCGAACCGCCCTCAGGCCTCGTCGTGCTGGACCGCGCGGCGCGCGTCGGCGTCGAGCACACCCCAGGAGATGAGCTGCTCGGTGAGGACCGAGGGGGACTGGTCGTAGATGACGGCGAGAGTGCGCAGGTCGTCCTGGCGGATCGACAGCACCTTGCCGTTGTAGTCGCCGCGCTGGCTCTGGATGGTCGCGGCGTAACGCTGCAGTGGACCTGCCTTCTCCGGCGGCACCTGGGACAGGCGCTCAAGGTCGAGGACCAGCTTCGGCGGGGGCTCGGCCGCACCGCCGGGCGTGGTGCCCGGGAGCAGCTCCTGGACCGGCACGCCGTAGAAGTCGGCGAGCTCGGCGAGGCGCTGCACGGTCACGGCACGGTCGCCGCGCTCGTACGAGCCCACGACCACTGCCTTCCAGCGGCCCTGGGACTTCTCCTCGACGCCGTGCAGGGACAGGCCCTGCTGCGTGCGGATGGCCCGGAGTTTGGCTCCGAGCTGCTTGGCGTAATCGCTGGACATATGGCTCCCCGGACGGAAACTCGGTGACTCACTGTGAGGTTACGCAGCGTAATCCGGCGTCGTCAAGCCGAATAGGGCCGACCGGCTTCTGACCTGGGCGCTCCGGGGCCCGTGACGGCCACCTGATAGGGTCGTCCCGTACCCCTGACGTCCTTTAATGCCCGTCCCGTGAGGCGGGGAAGGAGGTCTGACGACCCATGGTCGACGACCGCACCACCACCGCGCCGGCGGCATCCGCGCCGCCCGCCCGTCCGGTGCTCGAAGCCCCGGACATCGCACGGGTCCTCACCCGCATCGCCCACGAGATCGTCGAACGCGCCAAGGGCGCCGACGACGTGGTGCTCCTCGGCATTCCCACCCGCGGGGTCTTCCTGGCCCGCCGGCTGGCCGACAAGCTCGCCGAGATCACCGGCCGCAGCACCGCGGTCGGCTCGCTCGACATCACCATGTACCGCGACGACCTGCGGCTGCACCCGCCGCGCGCGCTCGCCCGCACCGAGATCCCCGGTGACGGCGTCGACGGCCGGCTCGTCGTCCTCGTGGACGACGTGCTCTTCTCCGGGCGCACCATCAGGGCCGCCCTCGACGCGCTGGGCGACATCGGCCGCCCGCGCGCGGTCCAGCTCGCGGTGCTGGTCGACCGCGGCCACCGGGAGCTGCCCATCCGGGCCGACTACGTCGGCAAGAACCTGCCCACCTCGCTGCGCGAGACCGTCAAGGTCCTGCTGACCGAGGAGGACGGCCGCGACAGCGTGCTGCTGGGCCAGCGCCGCAAGGACGGCGGCAGCGCCCCGCACACCACCGAAAGCGCCGACGGCACCGGCACGGCGCCGCCCGCGGACCAGTAGCGTCCCCGCGCCCGGACCCGCACCCACCGGGTCCGGCGCTCCCGCGCGCCCTCCTGCCCATCCCCAGGACCGCACCGGCCCGCCCCGAAACGGCCCGCACGCACCACGGAGTGACCCTGTGAAGCGCCATCTCATCTCGGCCGCCGACCTCACCCGCGACGACGCCCTCCTCGTGCTCGACACCGCCGAGGAGATGGCCCGCGTCGCCGACCGGCCCATCAAGAAGCTGCCCACCCTGCGCGGCCGCACCGTCGTGAACCTGTTCTTCGAGGACTCGACGCGCACCCGCATCTCCTTCGAGGCGGCCGCCAAGCGGCTGTCCGCCGACGTCATCAACTTCTCCGCCAAAGGCTCCTCGGTCTCCAAGGGCGAGTCCCTGAAGGACACCG
This sequence comes from Actinomycetes bacterium, assembly GCA_009783685.1. Classification (GTDB taxonomy): domain Bacteria; phylum Actinomycetota; class Actinomycetes; order Streptomycetales; family Streptomycetaceae; genus Actinacidiphila. The sequence continues at coordinate 2,128 of WRCZ01000289.1, read as the reverse complement.
CGCTGACCCTGGAGGCGATGGGCGCCGACGCGGTCGTCGTGCGCCACCACTCCTCCGGCGCGCCGCAGCGCCTGGCCACCTCCGGCTGGATCAACGCCTCGGTGGTCAACGCCGGCGACGGCACCCACGAGCACCCCACCCAGGCGCTGCTCGACGCGTTCACCATGCGCCGCCACCTGTCCGGCGTCGGCCGCGACCTGGCCGGCCGCCGGATCACCATCGTCGGCGACATCCTGCACAGCCGGGTCGCCCGCTCCAACGTCCTGCTGCTCACCACCCTGGGCGCCGAGGTCACCCTGGTCGCGCCGCCCACCCTGCTGCCCATCGGCGTCGAGCAGTGGCCCTGCCAGGTCGGCTACGACCTGGACGCGGTGCTCGCCAAGTCCGACGCGGTGATGATGCTGCGGGTCCAGCGGGAGCGGATGAACGCCGCGTTCTTCCCCACCGAGCGCGAGTACTCCCGCCGCTACGGCCTGGACGGGACCCGGATGGCCGCGCTGCCCGAGCACGCCATCGTGATGCACCCCGGCCCGATGAACCGGGGCATGGAGATCACCGCCGAGGTCGCCGACTCGCCGCGCTGCACCGCGGTCGAGCAGGTCGCCAACGGCGTCAGCACCCGGATGGCCGTGCTCTACCTGCTGCTCGGCGGCTCCGAGCCGGCCATCGCCACCGCACGACCCGAAGACGCCCGCACCGGGGACGCCCGCACCGAGGAGACCAAGTAACCATGAGCACGATCCTGATCCGCGGCGCGAAGGTCCTCGGCGGCGAGGTCCGCGACGTCCTGCTCGACGGCGGGACGATCACCGCGGTCGGCACCGGCCTGGCCGCCGACGGCGCCCAGGTCGTCGAGGCCGGCGGGATGATCCTGCTGCCCGGCCTGGTCGACCTGCACACCCACCTGCGCGAGCCCGGCCGCGAGGACTCCGAGACGGTGCTCACCGGCACCCGCGCCGCCGCGGCCGGCGGCTACACGGCCGTCCACGCGATGGCCAACACCTTCCCCGTCGCGGACACCGCCGGCGTCGTCGAGCAGGTCTGGCGGCTGGGCCGCGAGTACGGCTACTGCGACGTGCAGCCGGTCGGCGCGGTCACCGTCGGCCTGGAGGGCAAGAAGCTCGCCGAGCTCGGCGCCATGGCCGACTCCGCCGCCCAGGTGCGGGTCTTCTCCGACGACGGCAAGTGCGTCGACGACGCGGTGATCATGCGCCGCGCCCTGGAGTACGTGAAGGCGTTCGACGGCGTCGTCGCCCAGCACGCCCAGGAGCCCCGGCTCACCGAGGGCGCGCAGATGAACGAGGGCACCGTCTCCGGCGAGCTGGGCCTGACCGGCTGGCCGGCGGTCGCCGAGGAGTCGATCATCGCCCGCGACGTGCTGCTCGCCGCGCACGTCGGCTCCCGGGTGCACATCTGCCACCTGTCGACCGCGGGCTCGGTGGAGATCGTGCGCTGGGCCAAGTCCAAGGGCTGGGACGTCACCGCCGAGGTGACCCCGCACCACCTGCTGCTCACCGACGAGCTGGTCCGCTCGTACAACCCGGTCTACAAGGTCAACCCGCCGCTGCGCACCGAGGCGGACGTGCTCGCGCTGCGCGAGGCGCTCGCCGACGGCACCATCGACTGCGTGGCCACCGATCACGCGCCGCACCCGCACGAGGACAAGGACTGCGAGTGGGCCGCGGCCGCCATGGGCATGGTGGGCCTGGAGACGGCACTGTCCGTGGTGCAGCACACCATGGTCGACACCGGGCTGCTGGACTGGGCCGGCGTCGCCGACCGGATGTCCGCCCGGCCCGCCGTCATCGGCCGGCTCACCGGGCACGGCCGGCCGATCGCCGAGGGCGAGCCGGCGAACCTGGTGCTGCTGGATCCCGCATACCGTGGTGTCGTCAATCCCGCGGGCTTCGCCTCGCGCAGCCGCAACACCCCGTACGAGGGCCGCGAACTGCCGGGCCGGGTGATGGCGACCTTCCTGCGGGGCCGCGCCACGGTCATGGACGGGAAGCTCACGTGACGACTCCTCTCACCCTCCTCGCGGTCGTGACCGCGCAGAGCGACCAGCACTCCGCGCAGGTCACCCACTGGACCGACCGGATCGGCTGGGTCGTCGGGCTCGCGCTGTTCG
>WRCZ01000288.1 GCA_009783685.1 Actinomycetes bacterium | reverse complement strand
CCGCCGGTGAGCCAGCGCGCGGCTTCCGGCGGATATCCGGGACGGGCCCGGTCGTAGGCGTCGACCACGCCTCCGAAGCAGAGGGCGGGGTCGGGTGTGTTCAGCTCCGACATCGGGCCAAGGCTAGCGCCGCGTACGCCGGAATCCGGGCTGCCGTGCCGCCCGCCTAGACTCTCGCGGGTGCCGACCGCCAGCCCAGCCGACCTCCCCGCCGCCACCGCGGCCTGGATGCAGTCGCTCGAGGGCGTGCCGTCGGCGTACGCCGGGGCGCGGGACGGCATCGACGTCGTGCTGCGCGACCGGGGGCTTCGTCGTACCAGCCCGGAGCTGACGGCGGAGTCGCTGTTGCGGGGTGCGCACGCCAGCGCGGTGCTGGAGGGGTCGGCGTCGACGCTGGGCGAGGTGCGCGAGGGGCGGGGCGACGAGATCGCCGCGGACGCCGTACGCCTCTCGACCGAGGTGCTCGGCCTGGCCCCGGCGCTGCGTACCCAGCCGCTGCAGGCGCTTGCGCGGATCCACGCCCTGGCGGCGGGCAACGCGCTGCCGCCCGATCGCGTGGGCCGGCCGCGCGACGCCGACGCGGCCACCAGCCTGCGTGCGGTCGCCGACCTGATCACCGCCCGCACCGACGCCCCCGCGCTGGGCATCGCCGCGATCGCACACGCCGACCTCGCCACCGCGGCGCCCTTCCCGAGTCACAACGGGATGGTCGCGCGGGCCGTCGAGCGGCTGGTGCTGGTCGCCCGCGGCGTCGACGAGAAGTCGCTCGTCGTGCCCGAGGCGGCCCACCTGGCCCTGCGCGCGGAGTACGAGTCCAACCTGCGTGGCTGGGCCTCCGCCAGTCCCGCCGGCCGCCACTCCTGGCTGCTCTACACCGCCGAGGCGTACGCCGCCGCCGCCGAGGCCAGCCCCCTCCGCCGCGACGCCGAGTAGCGGCCGAGCGCCAGCGAGGCGGCGTATCGAAACCAACTCCTCCGCGAACGCGACCCTCGGGATCTCGACACGCCGGTCGCTGCTGCTCTCAGGCGAGGGCGCGCTTTCCACGACGGCGGCCGGTTAGCCGCCCGCGTGCCGTGACCAGGCAGCCTTGTCGACTGCGGCGCGGCAGCGCGGGCGAGCGAAGCGAGAACGCGCTCGCGCCATCAAAACATGCAGGTGGCACCCGGGTCGCGAATCACCTGGGTGCCACCGCTGACACGCGATCCGCCGGCTACCAGGCGTGCATCAACAATTGCTGCCTCGGGAAGCTCCCGGTCGGTCAGCGCCCAATTCGGAAGGGTGGATCGCCGCGTGGGTACCGGGGTTCGCGTGTTGTCTATGGAGTTCTTGCTGACCTTTGTACGCCGCCGGGGAGGCAGGATCAAGGGTTGTGTTTTCGGAGTGTCGGGAGGACCGTGGACGACATCTGTGTGTCCCTCACGAGGGTGTTCAGGCCGACTCGCGGGCGCGGCGTACGCCGACCCAGACCGCCGCTCCGACGGCGACGACGCCACCGACGGCTAGGGCCGCGAGGGTGGGCTTCGGCGGTGGGAGCCGCAGTCGTGACTGGAGCTCGACCGGCTTGGTGAACAGCATGACCGGCCAGCCCCGCGCCTCCGCGATCTTGCGCAGCTCCTTGTCGGGGTTGACGACGTGCGGCTTGCCGACGGCCTCGAGCATCGGCAGATCGGTGATCGAGTCGCTGTAGCCGTAGCTGCGGTCGAGGTCGTAGCCCCGGGTCGCCGCCAGCTCGCGGATCGCGTTGGCCTTCTCCTCGCCGTACGCGTAGTAGCCGATCTCCCCGGTGTAGCGACCGTCCTCGACCTCGAGGAGCGTGGCGACCACGCGGTCGGCACCGAGCATGGATCCGATCGGCTCGACGACCTCGCTGCCGGAGGTGGACACGATGACAACGTCGCGGCCGGCGGTGTGATGGTCCTCGATGAGCTGGACGGCCTCGTCGTACACGATGGGGTCGACGACGTTGTGCAGCGTGTCGGCGACGATCTCTCGGACGGTGGCGACGTCCCAGCCGGCGACGAGGTGGGACATGAACTGCCGCATCTTCTCGACCTGGTCGTGGTCGGCGCCGCCCACCATGAAGACGAACTGCGCGTACGCCGATCGCAGCACCGCGCGCCGCGAGATGAGCCCGCCGGCGTGGAACGGCTTGCTGAACGCGAGCACGCTCGACTTGGCGATGATCGTCTTGTCGAGGTCGAAGAATGCTGCCGGGCGGCCAGCCATGCGGCCATCCTAGTGTCGCGACATCCGTCCCACCGGTCACGTGGCGGCCCACTTGTCGTCCACAGGCGGGTACGACGACGCCGTTCTCCCCAGGCCGGGGCGTGCGGGGCATGGCGATGTCGGTGGTGGGCGACAACGTCCGCATGCATGAGGACCGCCAGACCACCGCCCCCGACCACCCCGCCGCACCGCTGCTCGTCACCGCCGACGAGGCGCTGCTCGCCGACCTGATGGAGCTGACGGCCGCGGCGGACGTGACGCCGACCGTGGCGCGTGACGCCTTCGAGGCGCTGCTCGCCTGGGCGCGCGCCTCGCTGGTGCTGGTCGGGCAGGACCTCGCCGAGGAGCTCGCCCGGGTCGGCCCCGAGCCGGGTGCTCCGGCGTACGTCGTCGCGCGGGGCACCCCGCCCGACCGGGCCTACCAGCTGGCGCTCCAGCTCGGCGCTCGGCAGGTCGTGGACGTGGGCGTGTCGGCCGGCTGGCTGGTCGAGATGCTCGCCGACATCACCGAGACCCGGCCGGAGCGGGCACGCGTCATCGGTGTCATCGGCGCCACCGGCGGCGCGGGCGCGACCACGTTCGCGTGCGCGCTCGGTCAGTGGGCGCAGCGCTCGGGCGACACCGCGATCATCGACTGCGACCCGCAGGGCCCGGGGCTCGACCGGGTGCTGGGCCTGGAGGCGGCCGACGGCTTCCGGTGGGACGCGCTCTGCACCACGGCCGGCCGGATCTCCGCCCGGGCGCTCCGAGAGGCGCTGCCTCGGCGCGACCGCCTCGGAGTGCTCTCCTGGTACGTCGGCGCCGAGCCGCAGACGCTGCAGGCGTTCGCCGTCCGCGAGGCCCTGTCGGCGGCCCGGCGCGGCCACGCGACCGTGGTCGTCGACCTGCCACGGACGCCCGACCGCCTGGTGGACGAGGTGGCGGCCCGCTGCGACCGGCTGCTGGTGATGACGCCGGCAAACGTCGTCGGCGTCGCCGGTGCGGCACGGATGCGGGCGCGGTTCGCGGACCATCCCGACGTGGGTCTGGTGCTGCGTGGCGAGGGGCTGCGCGCCGACGAGGTCGAGCGCGCGGTGCGGCTTCCGGTCGTCACCCAGATGCGCGACCAGCGCGGTGTCGCGGAGAGCATCGACGTCGGCGGCGGCCCGCTGAGGTCGACGCGCGGTCCGCTCGCCCGAGCCTGCTCCGAGGTCCTCGGTGCGCTCGATCGGTCCGCGGGCCGGTTGGAGGCGGCGTCGTGATCGAGGAGGAGATCTCGCCGCTGGTCGAGGCGGCCCGCACCCACCTGGCCCGCACCCCGGGCGCCCTGACGCCCCACCGCGTCGCCGAAGGGCTGCGTGCCACGGGTCGGCCCGTCGGCGACGCGACCGTGCTGGCCGTCTACGAGGCCCTGCGTCGCGACGTCGTGGGCGCTGGTCCGCTCGAGCCGCTGCTTCGCATGCCCGACGTCACCGACGTGCTCGTCAACGGGCCCGGGCCGGTGCGCGTCGACCGCGGCGGCGGCCCCGAGGAGACCGGTGTGGTGATCGGGTCCGAGGACGCCTGCCGCCGGCTCGCCCAGCGGCTGGTCGCCAGCGGCGGCAGGCGGCTCGACGACGCCGCGCCGTACGCCGACGTGCGGCTGCCCGACGGCACCCGCTGCCACGCGGTCCTGGCGCCGCTCGCCCATCCGGGGACGGCGATCTCGCTCCGGGTGCCACGCACCGGTGGCCTGAGCATCGCCGACCTTCGCGCCGCCGGGTCGCTGTGCGAGGAGACCGAGGCGCTGCTCCGGCTGATCGTGCGGATGCGGCTGGCGTTCCTGGTCAGCGGCGGCACGGGCAGCGGCAAGACCACGCTGCTCTCGGCGCTCCTGGCCGCGGTGCCGGCGGGGGAGCGGATCGTCGTGGTCGAGGACGCTGCCGAGCTGCGCCCGCCGCATCCGCAGGTGGTCGGGCTCGAGGCGAGACCGCCCAACATCGAGGGCACCGGCGCGGTGGTGCTCCGCGACCTCGTGCGCCAGGCGCTGCGGATGCGGCCCGACCGGCTCGTCGTCGGGGAGGTCCGCGACGCCGCCGTCGTCGACCTGCTGGCCGCCATGAACACCGGCCACGAGGGCGGCTGCGGGACCCTGCACGCCAACTCGGCCGCCGACGTACCTGCGCGTGTCGAGTCGCTCGCGCTGGCCGCGGGCCTCGCCCGGGAGGCTGCCCACAGCCAGCTCGCGTCCGCGCTCGACGTGGTGCTGCACATGGTGCGCGACCGCGGCGGCCGCCGACTCGGCGAGATCGCGGTGCTCGAGCGCGAGCCCTCGGGCCTGGTCCGCACCGTGAGGGCGGGGACGGTCTCTGCAGACGGGAGGTACGTCGACGGCCCGGGCGCGGACCGGCTCGTCGACCTGATCGAGCGGCGGCGGCTCCGATGAGCCCGCAGGCTCCGGCTGCCACCGTGTGCCTGACGGCCGCGGCCAGCGCGGCCTGGCTGCTGGTGCCCGGCCGGCCGGGCCTCGCCTCACGCCGTCGACGAGCCGGCACCCCGCTGGTGGTCCTCGCGCTCGTGCTCCCCGCCGTCGTGCTCGGCGACCGGTCCCTGCTGGTGCTCCTGGCGATCGCCGCGGCGACCGGGGCTGTCGGCCTCCGGTTGTGGCGTCGTCGCTCGAACGGGGCCAGGGCCGTCGGCGTGCGCATGCGTGTGGTGGAGCTGTGCGAGGCGCTGCAGGTCGAGCTCGGTGCCGGGCAGGCCCCGGCCGACGCGCTGGCGCTCGCCGCCGGCGACTGGCCCGAGATCGAGCCGGCCGCGCGGACGGCGAGGTCCGGCGGCGACGTACCAGCCGCTCTTCGGCGCCTCTCGACCACGCCCGGCGCCGGGGACCTGCGGGTGGTGGCCGCCGCGTGGCAGGTCGCCCACCGCACCGGCCACGGGCTCGCCGACGCCGTCGGTCGCGTCGCCACCGAGCTGCGGGAGGCGGAGCGCACCCGGCGTGTTGTCGCCGGCGAGCTCGCGTCGGCCCGGGCGACCGCCCGGCTCGTCGCCTGCCTGCCGGTCGCCGCGTTGCTGCTCGGCACGGGAGCGGGCTCGGACCCGTGGTCGTTCCTGTTCGGGCGCCCGCTCGGTTGGGCCTGCCTGGCGGGAGGCCTCGCCTTCGGCCTGGCCGGCCTGACCTGGATCGAGGCGCTGGCCACCGGCGTGGAGCGCGACCGATGAGCGCCCACCTCGCCGTCTCCGTCGTCGCGGTCGCCGCCGCCGGGTCGGCCGCGGGCCTGCTGGTCCAGCCGCCCGTGCGATGGCGCAGGCCGGAGGTGGCGGCCGTCGCCGTGCCGGCTCCCGCCGACGGCCTGCTGCGCCGCTGGCGCGTCCCCTGGGCGATCCTCGCCGGGGTCGGCGCGGCTGTGGTGGTCGGCGGTCCGCTGGCGCTGCCCGCGGGCGTCGTCGCGGCGGTCGGCACCTGGGTCGTCGCGGGCCGCATCGAGCCGGCCGACGTACGCCGGCGGCGTGAGGACGTACGCCGCGACCTGCCGCACGTGGTGGCCCTGCTCGCCAGCGCGCTGCGCTCGGGCGCAGCCCCGCCCGCGGCGATCGCCCTGGTGGCACGGGCGCTGCCCGGGGCGGCCGCGGACCGGCTGGCCGGGGTCTCAGCGCGGCTCGAGCTCGGCGGCGACCCGGCCGCCGTGTGGCAGTCGCTGGGCGACGACGACGTGCTGGCCCCGCTGGGCCGCACGCTCGCCCGCGCGCACCGCACCGGCGCGCCGGTCGTGGTGGAGGTCGAGCGGCTCGGTGCGGAGCTGGCCCGGCGGGCGCGGGCGGACGTGGAGGACCGGGCCCGTGCCGTCGGCGTACGCGCCGCCGTGCCGCTCGGCGTCTGCCTGCTGCCGGCCTTCCTGCTGCTCGGGATCGTGCCGTTGGTGGCGGGGCTGGCGGCTGCGATCAGCTGGTGACGTCGTCGTACGTCGGGGGCGTCGTCTCGCTCAGCCGCGGGTCGGGCTCGTCGCTGCTCATGGCGAGCAGGCCGCGCAGAACCCGCGCGGCGTGCGGCCAGCGGCGCGGGTCCTTGAGGTCCAGCCCCTTGAGCAGCTGCCGGACCATGGTCATCCGGTCGAAGTAGATCCGCTCGCAGACGAGCCGCTCGTCGGCGTCGAAGACGAAGTACGCCGTCATCCGCACCCGGAAGCGCCCGCCCGTCGGCGGCACGGGCCCGAGCGGCCCGAGGTGGGTGCCCATCAGCCAGAACTCCACGACCACGGCGTCGTGGCTGTGCCGCAGCGCGATGATCTCGTGGTGCTGGTCGGGGAACGCCACCCTCGTGTCGTGGTAGTAGCCGCGCACCGCGGCGTCGCCGTCGTGGACGAGCATCATCGGGACGAGCTCGTAGTGCGGGTGCGGGAAGGTCGACAAGGTGGCGTCCCAGTCGTGCGCCACCTCGTCGCGGAAGTGGTCCAGCACGAGCCGCTGGCGTGCGAGCAGGACGTCTCGCGGCGGCATGGCGAGCGGGGAGCGGTCGGTCACGGCAACGAGCGTAGGCCGCCCACCGCCCCCAGCGGTCACACCACGAGCCACTTCGAGGGAGTCGCCCTGTGGAGGGCGACCGGTCCTCCACAGCCGAGCGTCCGAGCGGTCGGGAACGTCGGTCCGGACGCGCACCCTGACAGACCTCAGGCCGCACCCGGCGGCCGTGTCTCGAGGAGGTCCCATGTCCCTGTCCACCACCCCGCTCCGCTCCCGCCGTCGCGAGGAGCGCGGCATCACCACCGCCGAATATGCCGTCGGCACCGCAGCCGGTGCCGGCCTGGCCGGGCTGCTGTTCAAGCTGCTCACCGGCGGCTTCGGCGACAAGCTGCTCAAGACCCTGTTCGACCACGTCCTCGCCCTGCTCGGCATCGGCTGAGCACCCCCGTGTCTCCTTCGGTACGCCGCCGCGACCCACGTGGGGCCGCGACGGCCGAGCTCGCGATGGGCCTGCCGCTGCTGCTGGCCGTCGCGCTCGGGCTGGTCTGGATGCTGTCGGTGGGTGTGGCCCAGATGCGCACGGTCGACGCGGCGCGCGAGGCCGCCCGAGCGCTGGCTCGTGGTGACGATCCGGGCGCCGCCGTCGCTGCGGGCCAGCGGGTGGCTCCGTCGGGTGTCTCGGTCGCCGTCACGGCCGACGGCGGTCAGGTGGTCGCGACCGCCAGCGGACGGGTCGCCGGTCCGGGCGGTCTCTTCGGGTTCCTGCCCGGGGCAGGCGTCCGCGCCACGGCGGAGGCGCTGGCGGAGGGCGACGACCGGTCCGTCGGGTCGCAGCCCGGCGTCGGTGTCGGGCCGTGACGGGCCGCCGGGGCGAGCGCGGCGGTGCCACGGTCATGGTGGTCGCCTGCATCGGGCTGCTGCTGTTCGTGGGTGCTGCGCTCGGTGAGGTGGCCGCCATGGTCGCGGCGCACCGGCGCGCCCAGGCGGCGGCCGACCTCGCGGCCCTGGGCGCGGCCAGGGTGCTCCGGTCGGGTGGCGACGCCTGCGGCGAGGCGGGGCGCCTGGCGAGCGCCAACCTCGGCCGACTCACGTCCTGTCGTGTCAGCGGGTCCGACGTCAGGGTGACCGTCGACGTCGCCGGTCCCCACTGGCTCGGCCCGCCCGCCGACCTCGCCGCGGAGTCCCGCGCGGGTCCGTCGCCGTAGACGCGTCACTAGGGCATGTCTCCTTATCCGGCGGCGTAGCGAGCGGGCTTTCGCGCCGATCTGGCGAGGCGGGGACGCGAAGGCATGCTGGATCGCACGTCGAGCGGCCCCAACGCAGCGAGATCGGAT
>WRCZ01000287.1 GCA_009783685.1 Actinomycetes bacterium | reverse complement strand
GGGCACCCGGTGGAAGAAGCCGCACGCACAGTTCCGAGGAGATACTCCCGTGGCGGCCCCGACCCCACCCACCCAAGCTGCACCGCCAGGGGCGCGAGGAACTGCGCGACAAGCCGAGACGATGCCGGCAGACGGCAAAGCACCCCGCGCGGCACCCCGGATGCCGAAAGGGGCGCGGGGAACTGCGCGAACAACCACGACGAGACCAGCAGACGGCCACGCGCAGCGAGAGGCACCCCGGATGCCAAGGGGACGGGGCTAGCCACGAGGAATCCTGCGGCCCCCGAGGGGAAAAGGTACGAGAAGGGGGGAACCGTAGCGGAGCGGGACGTTCATCTGGGCGTTGCGGAAAGGGGGGTTCCGCGGCGCCCACGGGCAATACCGTTTCGGCCCATGAACAGCCACCACATACGCGTCCCGAGCCTCTCGCGACGCGGCCTCATCGTCGGTGCCGTCGCCGCCGGCCTCGCCGCCAACGCCGGCGGCGTCGCGGTCGCCGCGGCACCAGGACAGGCCGGAACGGAGCCGGAGGGCGCCAGACCCGGCACGGCGGACGCCGGGGACGGCACGTTCCCCCGGTATGCGATCCCGCAGTACCAGGTGACCGTCCCGGGCGAGTCGGTCGAGACCGGGCGGGTGGACCTCCCGGTGGCCCCCGGGATCGTCCTGACCTCGTTCGACACGTTCGGCCGGGCGGGCTGGACGCGGGTGCACGTGCTCAACGCGGACCTCGGGGACGCCTCGGTCGGCGTCGACCTGGTCGCCGACAAGGTGAGCAACCCGCGGGCGCTGACGCAGGCCGCGGCCGCGCAGCAGGCGGTCGCCGCGGTCAACGGCGACTACTTCGACATCACCGAGACGTTCGCCGCCGAGGGCCCCGAGATCCAGGACGGCAAGCTCCGCAAGGGGACGGCCGCGCACTGGACGGTGGCCACGATCGGCGCCGACCGGGTCGCGCGACTGGCCGACCTGATGCTGGCCGGCACGGTGACCGTGGCCGGCACGCAGCGCCCGCTGGCCGCCCTCAACAACCCGACGGTGCCCGCCGACGGCATCACCGTGTTCACCCCGGAGTGGGGCGACGGCAACCGCAGCCTGATCCAGGACCCCGGCCCGTACATCGAACTCGTCGTGGCCGGCGGCGTGGTGACCGCGACCGGCAGCGCGCTCACCAACACCCCGGTGCCGCCCGGCGGCCTGATCGTGCTCGGCCGCGGCGCCGCGGCGGCCCAACTGGCCTCCGCCAAGCCCGGCGACGCGGTGAGCGTGCAGTTCGCGCCGCAGACCGACGCGCCGAGCCCGCTGCGCATGGCCCTGGGCAGTGGCTCGGTGCTGGTGAAGAACGGCACCGCGATCGACTTCCCGCCGAGCACCGGCAACGACGCGCTCAAGCCGCGCACCGCGATCGCCTGGCTGGACGGCGGCCACCGGCTGCTGCTCGTCGCGATCGACGGCTCGGCCAACTTCTCCGCGGGCCTGAGCTTCGACGACACCGCCAAGCTGCTCGTCCGGCTCGGCGCCACCGAGGCGTTCATGCTCGACGGCGGCGGCTCCACCGAGATGGTCGCCCGCAAGCCCGGCGACCCGGCGGCCGGCGTGATCAACACCCCGTCGGACGGCAACGAGCGGCTGGTGCCCAACGCCGTCGGCCTGTTCGGCCGCAAGGGCTCGGGCCACCTGCGGGGGCTCGACGTGCGACCGCGGGCCGACCGCGTGGTGCCCGGCCTCACCGTGGACCTCGCGGTCGCCGGCTACGACGAGACCTGGTCGCCGGTGCAGGTCGGCGAGCACAACGCCGTGCGCTGGTCGGCGGTGCCCGGCTCCCTGGGCCGCACGGACAACGGTGTCTTCCACGCCGAGCGCCCGGGCGCCGGCGCGGTGCACGCCCGGTCGGGCACCGCCGAGGGCGAGCACCCGCTGCGGGTCCTCGGCGACCTGCACCGGCTGGCGTTCACCCAGCGGGCGGTCACCATCGAGCCCGGCGCGACCGCGAGCGTCCGGCTCACCGGTTTCGACGCGGACGGCTTCGACGCGCCGGTCGCGCCGCGCGACGCGACCCTGGACTACGACACGTCCGTGCTGACCGTGGCGGCCGCCGCCGACGGCAGCCTCACCCTGACCGGCGCCGCGGACGCCGCGGGCAAGGCCGCGACGCTCACCGCGACCGTGCAGGGCGTCACGGCGCGGCTGCCCGTGACGGTCGGCCTGATCGACGTGTCGCTGGCCGAGTTCGAGCCGACCGAGAACTGGACCGCCGTCGCCGCGCGCGGCACCGCGTCGGTCGCGTTCGTCGCGGCGGCGGACCGTCCGGGCGCGTCCGCGGACAACCACGCGCTGCGGCTCACCTACGACTTCACCGGGCAGACCAGCACCTCGGCCGCGTACGCGGTGGCCGGCGCCGGCCCGCTCACGCTGCCCAGCGGCACCAAGCGGCTGGCGCTGTGGGTCAACGGCGACGGCAACAACCACTGGCTGCGGGCGATGATGTACTCGCAGGGCACCACCAACGTGCCGTTCACCTTCGCCACGGTGGTGGACTGGACGGGCTGGCGGCGGGTCGTCGGCGACATCCCGGCCGGCTACTCCGAGCCGATCACTCTGCTGCGGGTCTACATCGCCGAGACCTCGCAGACCAACAAGAACGCCGGGCAGCTGGACTTCGACGGGCTGGCCGCGCAGGTCGGCCAGGAGCCGGACACCTCGCAGCCGCCGATGCCGGACCCCTACGTCGTCGAGCAGGGCGGGCTGCCGGACCGCAGGTGGACCTTCGCGGTGCTGTCCGACCTGCACATCAGCGCGGCGGCCGGGCTGGACTCGTTCTCCGGCCGGCAGGCCCGGATCGCGCTGGACCAGGCCGTGGCGAGCGGGCCCGACTTCCTGCTGATCAACGGCGACTTCGTCGACAACAACAACCCGGAGGACTTCCAGCTGGCCCTCGGCCTGCTGCACGACCACGTGCCGGCGGACCTGCCGGTGTACTGGACGCCGGGCAACCACGAGGCCGGGCTGTCGGCGACCGGCGGCCTCGACGCGTTCCTGTCGGTCACCGGGCGGCCCAACCGCCAGGTCTTCGACCACAAGGGCACCCGGTTCATCCTGCTGGACTCGCACACCGGTGACATGCGGACCTCCGACTGGGACCAGGTGCCGCTGCTCCAGGCCGAGTTGGCGAAGGCCGCGCAGGACCGGTCGGTCACCGGCGTGCTGCTGTCCTTCCACCACCCGCTGGTCGACCCGTCGGGGGCCGCCGCCTCGCAGCTGTCCGACCAGCTGGAGGCCGGGCTGCTCCAGCAGTGGCTGGCGGACTTCCGGGAGACCTCGGGCAAGCCGGTCGCGCTGTTCACCGGGCACGCGCACACCGCGTCGGTGACCCGTAACGACGGTGTGCTGGACGTCACCACGCCGGCCGTGGGCAAGACCCCGTACAGCTCGCCCGACCAGGGCGGGTTCTTCGGCTGGATGCACGTCGCGGTCGACCCGCGGCCGGCCCGGATCCGCGCCGGGCAGCCCAGCCCGGAGACCCGCGAGTGGCTCCAGGCCGAGAGCGTCCCGCTGATCGACGGGATCGACCTGTCCGCCCCGGGGCAGCTCTCGCTCGGCTCCTCGGCGGAGCTGGCCGCGACCGGCATCACCAGCGAGTTCGGCCTCCGGTTCCCGCTGCGCTTCCCGGCCAGCGTCACCTGGAGCGGCGGTCCGGGCCTGGTCGTCGCCTCCTCGGCGGCCGAGGTCAAGGCGGCCCGGCGGTCGTCGAAGACCCTGGCCGTGCTGGACCTGACCGACGGCATGCTCACCGCGGTGCGAGCGGGCTCGGTCACCGTCACCGTCGCCGCGGGCGGGCTGACCGCCTCGGCGACCGTCACCCTCGGCTGAGGGGAACCAGGACGGGGGGCGGCGGTCCGGCGGGGCCGCCGCCCCCTCCGCCGCCCCTTCCCCACTCGGCCTGCATCAGGAACTGCCGGTGGGGGTAGAAGCGTCCTGCACAGCAGGAAGGTCCTCACGTGCGGAAGGCGGAGCAGGCTCATGGGCATCATCGGCTGGATCATCCTCGGGCTGCTGGCCGGCGCGATCGCCAAGATCCTGCTGCCGGGGCGGGACCCGGGCGGGATCGTCGGCACCACGCTGATCGGCATCGCCGGCGCGTTCCTCGGCGGCTGGATCTCCGCGAAGTTCCTGCACCGGCCGGTCGCCCACCACTTCTACGACCCGAAGACCTGGATCGCGGCCATCGGCGGCGCGCTCGTGCTGCTCATCGGCTACCGCATCCTGTTCGGGGACTCCCGCTCCCGGCGCTGACCCCACCGCCGGGCGGCACTGCCACGCGGCGCTGCCACCGGCCTCGCCGTTCCCCGCCCACCCTCCGGCGCCCGGGCATAGGTTCGACAGCGAACGCAACGAACCGGCAGGGCGGGAGGGTGGCATGAGCGTACTCGCGGGGAAGGCCGCGGTGGTCACGGGCGGGTCCCGGGGCATCGGCCGGGCGGTCGTGGAGCGCCTGGCACGCGACGGGGCGCAGGTCGTCTTCGGCTACGCGCGCAACGCGGCAGCCGCGGACGAGGTGACGCGGGCGGTCGAGGAGGCCGGCGGGCAGGCGACGGGCCTGCGCTGCGACCTCCAGGAGCCGGGCGCCGCCGAGGAGTTCATGGCGCAGGCGGAGAAGCGGCTCGGCGGGCTGGACATCCTCGTCAACAACGCCGCGCTCAGCTTCAGCCCGGCGCCGCTGGCCGAGACCGACGAGGACCTCTTCGACCGGGTCATGGCCGTCAACACCCGGTCGGCGTTCCTGACGATGCGCTGGGCCGCGCGGTCGATGCGCGACGGCGGGCGCATCGTCAACATCTCCACGCTCAACACGGTCCGCCCGGTGCGCGGGATCACGCCGTACGCGGCCAGCAAGGGCGCGCTGGAGCAGCTGACGCTGGTGGCCGCACAGGAGTTGGGGGCGCGCGGGATCACCGTGAACACGGTCTCGCCCGGCGCCACCGACACCGATCTGCTCCACGAGGCCAACCCGGGCGTGGACTTCGCCCCCCTGAAGGCCCTCACCCCCCTCGGCCGCCTCGGCCTGCCCTCCGACATCGCCGACGTCGTCGCCTTCCTGTCCGGCCCCGACTCCCGCTGGCTGACCGGCCAGAACCTCCACGCCACCGGCGGCCTCGGCTGACACGGCGGCCGGACGGCCACCGGAACGGCGGCCCGTGCGGGCGGCACGGCCCGGCACCACGCAGCACCACGGCCCCGGAGCGGGAGCTCCGGGGCCGTGGTGCGGGTCGGCCCGGTGGTCGGGCGGGCCGGGCCTGGGGTCAGTTGGCCTTCCAGGTCGCCCAGGACATGTTCCAGCCGTTCAGGCCGTTGCTCGGGTCGATGACCTTGTCGGGCGAGTTGACGACCTCGACGACGTCACCGATCAGCGAGTGGTTGTAGAACCAGGCCGCGGGGGTGTTCGGGTCGCCGCCGCCCTTGACGTCGTGCAGGCCCACGCAGCCGTGGCTGGTGTTCTCGTGGCCGAACACCGAGGTGGGACGCCAGTAGTTGCCGTGCGCGAAGGTTCCGGAGTCCGACAGCCGCATGCCGTGCGGGACGTCCTTGATGCGGTACGCGTTGCCGAGGTTGACCGTCCGCGAGTCCATGTCGACGGTCAGGGACTTCTCCTCGATCACCATCTTGCCGTTGTACGTGGTGTGTTCGGCGTCGCCGAGGCTGGTCGGGTACGTCTTGTACAGCTTCCCGTCGCGGTAGATCTTGAGCATCTTGCTCTTGTTGTCGGCGACGGAGGTCTGCGAGCGGCCGATGGTGAAGGCCACGTCCTTGTCCTGCTGCCCGTACACGCCCGGCGACATCTGCACGCCGTCCAGCCGCAGGTGCAGCGTGACCTTGGTGCCCGCCGCCCAGTAGTTCTCGGGGCGGAAGTCGATCCGCTGGTTGCCGAACCAGTGGCCGGCGACCTCCACACCGTTGCTGGCGGTGACGGTGATCCCCTTGTGGGTCGCGGCCTGGTCCAGGACCGGCTTGTTGAAGTGGATCGACACCTCCATGCCCACGCCGTAGGTCGAACCCGAGTTGATGTTGAAGTTGCCGTAGTTGACCGACTTCGGGTTCAGCGTGGTGAACGAGGTCTGCTGGGCGGTGTTGAGCCCGTCGGCGTCGACGGCGGTGGCCGAGACCGAGTAGCGGGTCTTGGTGTGCAGCACGCCGGCCGGCACCCAACTGCCGCCGTCGGCCGATATCGCCCCCTCGACGGCGGTCCCGTGGGAGTCGGTCACCGTGACCTTGGTCAGCTTGCCCTGGGCCGCGGACACCTTCAGGGCGCCCGAGGTGTTCACGCCGGTGGCGCCGTTCTTCGGCGAGATGCTCACCGACGCCTTCGACACGGGCGCCTTCGACGTGCTGCCGGACGCACCGGCCTTGCCGTCGGAGCCGCCCTTGTCGGACGACGCCCCCGCGCTTCCCCCGCAGGCGGTGGCCCCCAGCAGCACCGCACCGAGGGCGAGCGCCAGCAGGCCCTTGGCGGTGCGCCGGCTGCGGCGCGAGGCGGCCTGGTCGCAGGCCGTGTCAACTGTGTCCATTGCGACGGAATCCGCCGACCGTACGGTGATCAATCGAGTCTCCCCATCCCGGATGTCGTGCAATGAGACTGCTCACTGACGCCGCCGGTTGCACCTGTTTCGAGCTTGATACATCACACATGAGATCGAGACGAACGCGGGACCCGGTTTCCCGAACTCACAGGGAACGCGAAGCTGTGCTGTCACGCACCACCAGGCGGGTAGCGAGCTCCACCCGGTGCATCCCGGAGGTGTCCCCGCGGCCCCGGTCGAGCACCAGGCGCGCCGCGGTCTCGGCCATCTCCACCAGCGGCTGGCGGACGGTGGTCAGCGGCGGGCCCATCCACGCCGAGATCGGCAGGTCGTCGAAACCGACCACGCTCAGGTCCTGCGGGATGCGCAGCCCCTGCTCGCGCGCCGCCTCGTACACGCCCATGGCCTGCACGTCGTTGCCGGCGAAGATCGCCGTCGGGCGGTCCGGCAGCCGCAGCAGTTCCCGGCCGACGCGGCGGCCCGCCTCGTGCTGGAACGTGCCGTGCCGCACCAGCCGGGGGTCGCACGGCACCCCCGCGGTCTCCAGCGCCGCCCGGTAGCCGTCGATCCGGGCCCGGCTGCACAGCACGTCGGCCGGACCGCCGATCACCCCGATCCGCCGGTGGCCCAGGTCCAGCAGGTGCCGGGTCGCGGAGTGGCCGCCCTGCCAGTTGGTCGTGCCGATCGAGGGGACGTCGTCAGCCGGGTAGCCGGCCGGGTCCATGACGACGAACGGCACGTCGCGGCTGACCAGCCGGTCGCGCTGGTCCGCGGTGAGGTCCGACATGATCAGGATGACGCCGGCCGGATCGCGGGTGAGCACCCCGTCGACCCACGACATGCCGCGCTCGGCCCGGCCCGCCGACTCCGACAGGACCAGGGTGAGGCCCTCCTCGCGGGCGACGTTCTCCGCTCCCCTGATGATCTCCGTCGCCCACAGGCTGATCAGCTCGTGGAAGACGAGTTCCAGCAGGCCCGACGGGCGGGGCCGGGCGGCGCTGCGCCTGCGCCGGTAGCCGGCGTCGCGCAGCAGGCCCTCCACCTTGTCGCGGGTCGCGGGCGCCACGTGGGCGCGGCCGTTGAGCACCTTGGAGACGGTGGGCGCGGAGACCCCGGCCAGCCGCGCGATCTCCGCGAGGGTCATGGTGCCGGCCGCCGCCGACTCGTCCCGCGTCCTCCGGGACTGCCGCTTGTTCGAGGAGGAGGGCACGGTCACCCGGCCATGCTACGACGCGCCGGCGGCGCCCCTCCGATACGAGAGGCGCCGCCGGTCCTACGGGGAGGATGGGGGTCGGGTGTCAGGTGGGTTGGCAGGTCGTGGTGGGTGGGGTCTGGGGTGCGGTGCCGTTGGCGACGTAGCCGAAGGTGGTGGTGGCGCCGGGTGCCAGGGTGCCGTTGTAGTCGGCGTTGTGGGCGGTG
>WRCZ01000286.1 GCA_009783685.1 Actinomycetes bacterium | reverse complement strand
GGGTCACCTTTTGGGTGTGGGGCACCTTCAAGGGGCGCGGGGAACTGCGCGCTCAGGCGGCCACCGGCGGGTGGTCCGGTGTCGACCGCAACTGCCCCCTTCGGGCCGGTGGCGACGGGCGGGGTTCGTTGTGGTTGTTCGCGCAGTTCCTCGCGCCCCTGAGGGGTGCCCTGTTTCGCAGGGGCGCGGGGAACTGCGCGCTCGGCCCACCACCGGCGGGTGGTCCGGCGGGACCGGAACACCGCGCCCCGGAGGGGCAGGGCACTTCGCAGAGTGGACCGGGGGGAGGGGCGCCCCACTTATGCGGGGCGCAGCCCGTTACTCCTGCTTCTTGCGGCGGCTGCCGAAGACGATCTCGTCCCAGCTGGGGACGGTGGCCCGGCGGCCGGGACGGACGCCATCCGCTTCGGCCTGGCGATCGGTGGTGCCGACGAGGCGGTCACGGTGACCGGCCACCGCCCGCGGCATGAGGACGTCCGCGTACGCGGCCCCCGCACTGGCGGCCGGCGCCTGCTCCTCCGCCTCCTCGGCCGGCTCCTCCACCGCGGGCGCCGTCTCCGGCGCGCTCGGGGGCGGCCCCGGCACGACCATGTCGCCCCGGAAGTTCGGCACCGCCTCCAGCAGGCTGGTCAGCGAGTCCCGCTCCTCCGGCTCGGCCGGCCGCTCCTCGGACCGCTCCGGAGCCTTCTCCGTCTGGCGGTCCAGGGCGCGGTCCAGCGGGCGGTCCCGCGGCAGCCGGGCGATCCTCGGCACGAACGGGAAGCTCGGCTCCTGCGCAGCACTCGGCGCGGTCTCGCCGATCAGCGACCTGGCCTCGTCGTCGACGGCCTGGACCAGCCGGCGCGGCGGGTCGTACGTCCAGCTCGCGGAGTGCGGCTCACCGGCCACCCGGTAGACGAGCAGCACCTCCCAGGTGCCGTCGTCCCGGCGCCAGGAGTCCCACAGCACGGTGTCCTTCTCCGCGCCGCGCAGCAGCAGCCGCTCGGCCACCGCCTCGCCCAGCTGCGGGCCGGTCGTCTCGCCCTGCCGGCGTACCGGCGTCTTCCTGGCCCGCTCGGCCATGAACGCCCGCTCGGCGAGCACCGGACCCTCGAAGCGGCGCACCCGCTCGACCGGGATCCCGGCCAGCTGGGCGACCTCCTCCGCCGAGGCGCCGGCACGTATCCGCGCCTGGATGTCACGGGGCCGCAGATGGCTCTCGACCTCGATCTCGATCTGGCCGAGGCGCGCACGGTCGTTGCGCACGGCGGCGCGCAGCCGCTCGTCGATGGGGAGGGTGTATTCCGTGCTGTCGGCAGCCTTGAGCACCAGTCGTGTGCCGTCGTTGCTGACGGCCACGACGCGCAGTTCGGGCACGGTTACCTCCCGGGTGGTGCCTGCCGACGTCACGTGCGTCGCTGCTCCCGTTGGACAGAGTGTGGCCTGCCCGGGTGCAGCGTGCCACAACCTTGCTGAGTTACCCGGCGTGTCGGGCCTGCTCGGTGACACGCCGTTATGGGACTGTAGTCGATTGGCCACGCTGCGTGACCGATCGTCAGTGCCCCGGGACACGCACTCCTGGCCCCCCTCCCCATCTGCCCGGGCGACCGGGACGGGCACCGGGAGCCAGGATTCGTCACGGTACTCCATTTGGGCCAGTGGAGGGCGGCTGCCGCGCCGCCGAATGTCCTACGGGGGGCGGGAGTTGGGTGACGCGGGTCACGCGTGAGCCCCTCGTGCGCCGGGCAAAAGCGGACACAGTCCAATGAACCGTCCCGCCGAACGCCCTACGCCCCCAGCACCCTTCGGAGGTAGTGGTTGGTGAACAGCCGATCCGGATCCAACCTGTCGCGCAATTCCGTGAATTCGCCGAACCGAGGGTAGACGCCACGGAAATACTCTGCGTCACGCGTGTGGATCTTCCCCCAGTGCGGGCGGCCACCGTGGGCGACCATGATCTGCTCCACCTCGGTGAAGTACCGCTGGTACCCGCTGCCCCGGTACATGTGCACCGCCACGTAGGCGGTGTCGCGCCCGGACGCGGTGGACAGCGCGATGTCGTCGGACGGCGCGACCCGGACCTCCACCGGGAAGCTGATCCGCAGGTCCGACCGCTCGACCATCGCCTTGAGTTCGCGGATCGCCGCCACCGCGGCCTCCCGCGGGATGGCGTACTCCATCTCCACGAACCGCACCCGGCGCGGGCTGGTGAACACCTTGTACGGGATGTCGGTGTAGGTGCGGGCGGACAGCGCCCGGCTGGAGACCTTCGCGATGCCGGGGATCGCCGCGGGCACCGCCTTGCCCAGCGCGCAGGCGGCCTGGAAGACGCCGTTGGACAGCAGTTCGTCGTCGATCCAGCCGCGCACCGCGGGGACCGGCGCGGCCGGGCCCTGGCTGCGGTTGTTCCGCTTGGTGTTGCAGCCGTCGGTGTGCGGGAACCAGTAGAACTCGAAGTGCTCGTTCTCCGCGACGAGTTGGTCGAACTCCGCCATCACCCGGTCGAAGGGCATCGGCTCCTCGCGGGCGGTCAGCAGGAAGATCGGCTCCACCGCGAAGGTGATCGCGCTGACGACGCCGAGCGCGCCGAGCCCGATCCGGCCGGCGGAGAAGACCTCGGAGTTCTCGTCGGGCGAGCAGGTGAGCACCGAACCGTCGGCCGTCACCAGCTCGAACGCGCGGATCTGCGCGGCTATGGACGCCGAGTCCCGGCCGGTGCCGTGGGTGCCGGTGCTGGTCGCGCCGGCCACCGTCTGCACCATGATGTCGCCCATGTTGGTCAGCGACAGGCCCTCCGCGGCCAGCACCGCGTTGAGCTGGCGGAGTTGCACGCCCGCCTCCGCGGTGACGGTGCCGGCGTCGCGGTCGACGGAGCGGATCGCGGTCAGCGCCTCGGGGCGCACCTGCACGCCGCGGGTGGCCGCCGTGGCCGTGAAGGAGTGCCCGGAGCCCACGGCCTTGACCGTGAGGCCGTCGTCGGCCGCCTTGCGCACCTCGGCGGCCAGCTCGTCCACCGAGGCCGGCGCCACCGTGCGGGCGGGCGTCGCGGAGACGTTCCCCGCCCAGTTACGCCACGCCTTCCCGGTGGTCCCGTTCCGCGTCCCGGCCGGTCCATCCGTCTGCTTCGCCCACGTCCCCGCCATGCCTGTGCGGCTCCTCCCGCTCCGACGCCGGCCGCAGCCGGCGGTTCCCCAGGACCGCCACCGCCACGGCGACGACCGCCGCGACGGCGGGTACCGCGAACGCCGCGGAGGCGCCGCTGGTGTCGACCACCCGGCCGGCCAGCGATGCCCCCACGGCGACGCCGACGGCGAGCCCCGTGGAGATCCACGTCATGCCCTCGGTCAGCTTCGCCCGCGGTACCAGCTGCTCGACCAGGCCCATCGCGGTCACCATCGTCGGCGCGATGGTCAGGCCCGAGAAGAACAGCGCACCGGCCAGGAACCACAAGTTTCCGACCAGTAGTGGCGGGATCATACTCACCGCCATCAGCGACACGCCCAGCAGGAAGCGCCGGGGTGCCGATCCCCGGGGCTTCACCAGCCCGAACACCAGGCCCGCCAGGCACGAGCCGAGCGCGTACGTCGCCAGCACCAGGCTGGCCAGCGCCTTGTGGCCGCGCTCGTCCGCGAACGCCACCGTGGCCACGTCCACCGCGCCGAAGACCGCCCCGGTGCCCACGTACACGGCCGTCATCAGCGCCAGGCCCGGCGTGCGCAGCGCCGAACCGCCGCCGAGCTGGTCGTGCGGGTGCGGGGGCGGCTCGGTGGCCCGCTGCGCGGTCAGCAGCAGCACGCCGACCCCCAGGAAGCAGGCGGCCAGCAGCGGCCCCGCCTCGGCGAACCAGGCCGTGCACAGGCCGATGGACAGGATCGGGCCCAGGATGAAGACGACCTCGTCGACCACGGACTCGAACGAGTACGCGGTGTGCAGCAGCCGCGGTGAGTCGTGGTGGATCACGGTCCAGCGGGCCCGCACCATCGCGCCCATGCTCGGCGTCAACCCGGCGAACAGCACGCACACGAAGTAGACCCAGTCCGGTGCGCCCGTGCGCACCGCGACCAGCAGCGCCGCGAGCGCGGCGACGGTCACCGCGCACACCGGGCGCAGCACCCGCCGCTGCCCGTACCGGTCGACCAGCCGGGAGACCTGCGGGCCGCACACCGCCCCGGCGAGCGCCAGCGTCGCCGACAGCGCGCCGGCCAGCCCGTACCTGCCGGTGACCTGGGAGATCATCGTGACGATGCCGATGCCGAGCATCGACAGCGGCATCCGTCCCACCATGCCCGCCACCGAGAACGCCCGGGTTCCGGGAGCGGCGAAGATCGCCTGGTACGGACTGCTCACTGGTGCTCCCGGGCGTCGCCGCCGTCGCTCGGCGGACGCACGGGTCGCGTGCGTCCGTAAGGAACATAGATGGTCCTTACAGCTTACGAACGGGGGCAAGTCCTTTTCCGGCCAGTCCACTCCGGACCCGTCGTCGCCCCTCCGGGCCAGTGGGCGCCGGGCCGGTTCGGACCGGTCGCCCCCCTCCCGGCGGGTCCCCGGCGGCTGCTGCGAAGCCCCGGCCGTGCCCGGTACGGCCGATGCCTCCGGTGCGGGCGGTTCCGCCGGGGATGGCAGGATCGGAGACATGTCCGATCAGCCAGACCAGCCCGACTCCGCGGCCCGTCCCGACGCCGCCCCCTATGACGCCCTGCTGCTGCTGTCCTTCGGCGGCCCGGAGGGGCCCGACGACGTCGTGCCGTTCCTGGAGAACGTCACGCGCGGCCGCGGCATCCCGCGCGAGCGGCTGAAGGAGGTCGGCCGGCACTACTTCCTGTTCGGCGGCGTCAGCCCGATCAACGCGCAGAACCGCGAGCTGCTGGACGCGCTGCGCAAGGACTTCGCCGACCACGGCCTCGACCTGCCGGTCTACTGGGGCAACCGCAACTGGGCGCCCTACCTGACCGACACCCTGCGGGAGATGTCCGACGCCGGGCACCGCAGGATCCTGGTCCTGGCGACCAGCGCCTACGCCTCGTACTCCGGCTGCCGCCAGTACCGCGAGAACCTCGCCGCCTCGCTCGCGGTGCTCGCCGAGGAGGGCCGCGCGGTACCGCGGGTGGACAAGCTGCGGCACTACTTCAACCACCCGGGCTTCGTCGAGCCGATGACCGACGCCGTGCTGGCCGCGCTCGCCGAACTGCCCGAGGACGTGCGGGACGGCGCCCGGCTCGCCTTCACCACCCACTCGATCCCGATCGCGTCCGCCGACACCTCGGGACCGGTACCCGGGCACGGGAACGGCGGCGCCTACGTCGCCCAGCACCTGGACACCGCGGCCGTGATCGCCGAGGCGGTGCGGGCGGCCACCGGCGTCGACCGGCCGTGGCAGCTGGTCTACCAGTCGCGCAGCGGCGCCCCGCACATCCCCTGGCTGGAGCCGGACATCTGCGACCACCTGGAGGAGGTGCACGCGGCCGGCGCGCCCGCCGTGGTGATGGCGCCCATCGGCTTCGTCTCCGACCACATGGAGGTCAAGTACGACCTCGACACCGAGGCCGCCGCCAAGGCCGAGGAGCTGGGCCTGCCGGTCGCCCGTGCCGCCACCGTCGGCGCCGACCCGCGGTTCGCCGCCGCGGTGCGCGACCTGGTGGTGGAGCGGGCCGCCACCGAGCGGGGCGGCTCGCCCCGGCGGTGCGCGCTCGGCGCGCTCGGCCCCAGCCACGACGTCTGCCCCGCCGGCTGCTGCCCGGCCAGGACCCCGCTGCCGGCCGCGGCCGGCACGGACTGAGGAGCCACCACGATGAGCACACCGCAGACCGCGGCCGGTCCCGAGCTGCTCGACGAGCTGCTGCAGATCGCGCTGGACGCCGCCCGCAGGGCCGGCGACCTGCTGCGCGACGGGCGCCCCGCCGACCTCGGCGTGGCCGCCACCAAGAGCAGCTCCATCGACGTCGTCACCGAGATGGACATCGCCGCCGAGAAGCTGATCACCTCCGTCATCGGCCGGGCCCGCCCCGAGGACGGCTTCCTCGGCGAGGAGGGGGCCAGCAGCGAGGGCACCAGCGGCATCCGCTGGGTCGTGGACCCGCTCGACGGCACCGTGAACTACCTCTACGGGCTGCCGTCGTGGTCGGTCAGCATCGCCGCGGAGTTGGACGGCACGACCGTGGTGGGGGTGGTGGAGGCGCCGATGCGCGGCGAGACCTACCAGGCGGTGCTGGGGCGCGGCGCCCTCGTCAACGGCCGGGCCGCGCACTGCCGGCCCGCACCGGTGTTCGCGCACGCCCTGGTCGGCACCGGCTTCGGCTACATCGCCGAGCGGCGGGCCGCCCAGGCCGAGGTGGTCCGCGTGCTGGTGCCCCAGGTCCGGGACATCCGGCGCGCCGGCTCGGCGGCCATCGACCTGTGTGACGTCGGCTGCGGCCGGCTCGACGCCTACTACGAGCGCGGGCTGAACCCCTGGGACCTGGCCGCGGGCGAGCTGTTCGCCCGGGAGGCGGGCGCGCTGACCGGCGGGCGGCCGGGGCAGCCGGCCTCCGGCGAGCTGACCGTCGCCGCGCCGCCCGGGCTCTTCGAACCGCTGCAGGAGAAGCTGGACGGCCTCGGCGCCTGGCACGACTGAGCCCCGCCCGCGCCGCTGCCGCCCCGGCCCGCGCGCGTGCGGACATGCGAACGCCCCGGCACCTTCCTGGTGACCGGGGCGTGCGGCTTGGGGGTCCGCCGGGACGGCTCAGGCGACCTTGGGCCGTACGTCCACGCCGTGCTCGGCGGCGAGGCGGCGAAGGTCCTCCAGCTCGCTCTGTTCCACGTCGGCGAGGAAGTCGTCGCCCACTTCCCGGGCCCGGCGCAGATCGGACTCCGTGGTGTGTATGCGCTGCAGGATTCCGGTGGTGAACGCGTCCATGGCGCCTCCTCGTCGTCTCCGTTGACACGGGGATGTGTCTGACCCGGGTGCCACACGTGGGAAACGGGTGGCAGGGCACGGTGGGTGGGTGTACAGCCGTCCTCCCCGCATGATTGATGCCGGAAACCTCTCCGACACGAAAGAAATTCCCCCGGATCTCGCGGGGCCCGCCCCGCCTGCTGCGCGTTCAGCCGCCGTTCGATCCCCGTTCCGAACCTGCACGCCGTCTCCACACGCTCCGCTCAGGTCCCGCCCGGCCCTCGCTTACCGCCGGTTTACGGGCCTGCGGTGCAGGATGTGTGGAGGATCCCCACAGTTCACCGGAAAGGACACGGCCTTGCGCGTTCTGGTCGTCGAGGACGAGCAACTGCTCGCGGACGCGGTTGCCATCGGCCTGCGCCGCGAGGCGATGGCCGTCGATGTGGTCTACGACGGCGGTGCCGCCCTGGAGCGGATCGGGGTCAACGACTACGACGTGGTCGTGCTCGACCGCGACCTGCCGGTCGTGCACGGCGACGAGGTGTGCCGGCAGGTCGTCGGGCTCGGCCTGCCCACCCGGGTGCTGATGCTCACCGCGGCCGGCGACGTCAGCGACCGGGTCGAGGGCCTGGAGCTGGGCGCCGACGACTACCTTCCGAAGCCGTTCGCCTTCACCGAGCTGACCGCCCGGGTCCGCGCGCTCGGCCGGCGGACCACCGCCGCGCTGCCGCCGGTCCTGGAGCGTTCCGGCATCCGTCTCGACCCGAACCGCAGAGAGGTGTTCCGGGACGGCAAGGAGGTGCACCTCGCGCCCAAGGAGTTCGCCGTGCTGGAGGTCCTGATGCGCAGCGAGGGCGCGGTGGTCTCGGCCGAGCAGCTGTTGGAGAAGGCTTGGGACGAGAACACCGACCCGTTCACCAACGTGGTGCGGGTGACGGTCATGACGCTGCGCCGCAAGCTCGGCGAGCCGCCGGTGATCGTCACCGTGCCCGGCTCCGGATACCGGATCTGATCGCCATGGCCACCCAGTACCCCGGTCACCCCGCTTCGTCGTCGGCCGCGTCGTCGGGCGCGACCCCGCCCGCCAGGCCGCCCGCCCCGCCGCGCCCGTCCTGGGACCCGCCGCCCGCCGAGCACCCGCCGCCGCCCTGGCT
>WRCZ01000285.1 GCA_009783685.1 Actinomycetes bacterium | reverse complement strand
GGTGTCTGCCGGTCGATCGTGCTCGGCCCCTCGTTCCTCGGGGCCTGTGCGCGTTCTCTCTCTAGACACCGGCGGGCCCTTTGGCTCGATGCCTACACGGCGTGAACCCGGTACGGCGTGAACCGGTCAGAGGGGCAGGAGACACCGGCGGGCCCTTTGGCTCGATGCCTACACGGCGTGAACCCGGTACGGCAGGGTCGGTCAGAGGGGCAGGCGCCTGAAGAGGGGGCGGGGGAGGAGGCGCATCGCGGCCATGACGGGGCGGAGGGTGGCGGGGACCCAGACGACTTCGGTGCGGCGGCGCAGGCCGGTCTCGATGGCCTCGGCGACGGCCTCGGGGGTGGTGGCCATCGGGGCCTCGGGGCGGCCCTCGGTCATCCGGGTGCGGACGAAGCCGGGCCTGACCACCATGACGTGGACGCCGCAGCCGTGCAGGGCGTCGCCCAGGCCCTGGGAGAAGGCGTCCAGGCCGGCCTTGCTGCTGCCGTAGATGAAGTTGGACCGGCGGGCCCGCTCGCCGGCCACCGAGGAGAGCACCACCAGCGAGCCGTGGCCCTGCCGCTGCAGGGCGGCGCCGCACACCAGGGCCGAGGAGACCGCGCCGGCGTAGTTGGTGGCGGCGACCCGCACCGCGGCGGCCGGGTCCTGCTCGTCGTGCGCCTGGTCGCCGAGCACGCCGAAGGCCAGCAGCACGGTGTCGATGTCGCCCTCGGCGAAGACCTTGCCGAGGACCTCCTCGTGGGTGTCGGGCTCCAGCGCGTCGAAGCCGACCGTCATGGTCTCCGCGCCCAGCGCCCGCAGTTCCTGGGCGGCCCGGTCCAGCGCGGGGGAGGGGCGCCCGGCCAGGTACACGCGGCGGGTGCGGCGGCCGATCAGCCGGCGCGCGGTGGCCAGCCCGATCTCCGACGTGCCGCCGAGCAGCAGCAGGGTCTGGGGTGCGCCGAACGCGTCTTTCACCAGGGCCTCCGGGTTCTCGGTCGGGCTACGGGTCGGGTACGTCGCCTGGCGCGCCGCCGTCACAGGGCGAGGCGCCGCGCCAGGTCGGACGTCAGCGTGCCGCGCGGGTCGTACCGGGCGCGCAGCTCGCGGAAGGCGTCGAGCCGCGGGTACATCCGCGCGAGCATGTCGGGGCGCAGCCGGGAGTCCTTGGCGAGGTAGACGCGGCCGCCGGCGGCGGCCACCTCCTCGTCGAGCTCGTCCAGCAGCGCCCCGAGTCCGGGCATCGCGGCGGGGATGTCCAGGGCCAGCGTCCATCCCGGCATCGGGAAGGACAGCCAGCCCGGGTCGGCATCCCCGAACCGCTTGAGGACGGCGAGGAACGACGGGCAGCCGTACGCGCCGATCCGCCGCACGATCCGCCGCAGCGCCTCCTCCTGGCCGTGGCCGACCACGAACTGGTACTGGACGAAGCCGCTGCGGCCGTAGATCCGGTTCCAGTCGGGCACCCCGTCCAGCGGGTGGAAGAACGTGGAGATCCGCTGGAGGCGGCCGCGGGCCTCGCGCGGGGCCTTGCGGTACCACAGCTCGTTGAACATCCCGACGGTGGTGCGGGTCAGCAGGCCCTCGGGGAACATCCGGGGCGGCGCCGGGAGCCGGCCGGGCCGGAAGGCCAGCGGGTCGCGGCGGGCCCTGGCGTCCAGCGCGTCCAGCGGGGCGTGGTCGCCGCGGGTGAGGACCGCGCGGCCGGTGCGGGCGCCGCGGGCCAGCAGGTCGATCCAGGCGACCGAGTAGCGGTAGCGGTGGTCGGTGGCGGACAGCCGGGCCATCAGGTCGTCGAGGTCCGCGGCGCGTTCGGTGTCGACCCGCATCAGGGACGTCTGCACCGGCAGCAGCTCGACGGTGGCCGCCAGGATCACCCCGGTCAGTCCCATCCCGCCGGCGGTGGCCCAGAACAGCTCCGGGTCGTCCTCCGGGGTGACCAGCCGGGTCTCGCCGTCGCCGGTCAGCAGCTCGATGGCCCGCACATGGCGGCTGAACGCCCCGGAGACGTGGTGGTTCTTGCCGTGGATGTCCGCGCCGATCGCCCCGCCGACCGTCACGTAGCGGGTGCCGGGGGTGACCGGCACGAACCAGCCGAGCGGCAGCAGCACCCGCATCAGCTGGTGCAGCGACACGCCGGCGTCGCACACCACCAGGCCGTTGACCGCGTCGATCTCGTGGATGCGGTCCAGACCCGTCATGTCCAGCACCGCACCGCCGGCGTTCTGCGCCGCGTCGCCGTACGCCCGGCCGAGCCCGCGGGCGATCGCGCCCCGGCCGCTCTCCGCGGCCTGCCGCACCGCCGCCGCGGCCTCCTCGTACGAGGCGGGCCGCAGCAGCCGGGCCGCGGTCGGCGCGGTCCGGCCCCAGCCGCTGACCGGGGTCGGGGCCGGTGCCGGGCCCGGGGCCGGGGCGGTGTCGGAGGCGGAGGGGACGGCCATACCGCGACCGTAGCGCCGTACAGCATGACAGGGGTGGTTTTTGATGCTTTTGCCGCTTTTGTCACCGCAGTGGGCGTACCGGAGTACGTACCGGACAGGGCGCCGCGATAGATACGGATTGTCAGATTAAAGGGCGGTACGACCACTTTGAGGGAGATCCGCCGATGCGTTACGACCATCAGCTGCTTGCCGTACTGCGCCGCTTCGGCGCGGACCCCGCCGTCGCAGGAACCGCGAAAGGGCTCTCCCTCGCCGGGGAGCACGGAGCGGTCTGGATCGCCGCCGGCCTGGCCGGTGCCGGCGCGGACCGCGTCAGACGCCGGGCCTGGCTGCGGGCCACGGCGCTGGTGGCCGGGTCGCACCTGGCGAGCATCGCGGTCAAGCGCGTCGTGCGCCGTCCGCGCCCCCAACTGCCCAGCGACGAACCCCTGGTGCGCACCGCGGGCCGGCACGGTTTCCCCAGCTCGCACGCCACCTCCTCGGTCGCGGCCGCGATCGCCTTCGGCACGCTGCTGGCCCGCGGCCCGCTGGCCCGCGCGGTGCCGCTGGTGCCGCCGCTGGCCGCCGCGGTGTGCCTGTCGCGGCTCGTGGTGGGCGTGCACTACCCCACCGACGTGGCCTGCGGCGCCCTGCTGGGCGGCGCGGTGGCCCGGCTCGGCCGCGCCTGGACGCTCGCGCCCACCGCCGAGCTGCTGCCGCCCCTGACCGGGCACCTGGCGGGTGGCCGCCATGAGTGAACGCTCCGCCGCACTCATCCGCGAGCCCGCGCCGCCCACGGTCGCCGATCTCGTCAGCCCGGCGTCCACCGCCGGCCTGGCCGCCGGGCTGCTGCGCACCGCCCGGCCGCGGCAGTGGGTCAAGAACGGCCTGGTGCTGGCGGCGCCGTTCGCCGCCGCCCGGCTGCTGACCTTTCCCGAACTCGCCCAGCTCGGCGTGGTCTTCGTCCTCTTCACCGCCTGCTCGGCCGCGGTGTACCTGATCAACGACGCCCGGGACGCCGAGGCCGACCGGGCGCACCCGGTCAAGTGCCTGCGCCCGGTGGCCAGCGGGCAGGTGCCGGCCGCCGCCGCGTACGCCGCGGGGACGCTGCTCGCCGTGCTGGCCACCGCGGTCGCCGCCGTCGCCTGCAACGTCGACACCGCGGGCCTGCTCGCCGGGTACGTCGTCATACAGCTGGCCTACTGCGTGTGGCTCAAGCACATCCTGGTCGTCGACCTGTTCATCGTCACCACCGGCTTCCTCATGCGGGCCATGGCCGGCGGGGTGGCGCTGGACATCGAGCTGTCCCGCTGGTTCCTGATCACCTCCGGCTTCGGCGCGCTGTTCATGGTCGCCGCCAAGCGCTACTCCGAACTCGTCCTGATGGCCGGCAAGGACGGCGACGTCGGCGCCTCCCGCGCCCTGCTCGGCGCCTACACCACCGGCTACCTGCGCTTCGTCTGGCAGCTCGCGGCCGGCGTGGCGGTGCTGGCCTACTGCCTGTGGGCGGTGGAGACCGGTGCCAGGGGCGCGGGCCTGCTGCCCTGGCGGCAGCTGTCGATGGTCCCCTTCATCCTCTCGGTGCTGCGCTACGCGGTGTTCGCGGACTCCGGATCCGCCGGCGCGCCCGAGGACGTGCTGCTGCGTGACCGGGCGCTGGCGGTGATAGGCGCCGCCTGGGGAGCGCTGTACGTGCTGGCCGTGGTGAACCGATGAGCGTGCGGTGAGGCCGCGCAGCCCGGTCGCGGCCGAGGCACTGGGCTTCGCGCTGGCCGGAACCGCCGCGTACGCCGCCGACCTGGGGCTGTTCGTCCTGCTCCGCGGCCCCGGCGGTCTCGGCCCGCTCACCGCCAAGGCGCTGTCCTTCCTGGCCGGCTGCACCGTCGCCTACGCCGGCAACGCCCTGGGCACCTACCGCCGCCGTCCCCCGGCGGTCAGCCGGGCCCGGCAGTACGGGGTGTTCTTCGCGGTGAACCTGGCCGGCGCCTGCATCCAGCTGGTGTGCCTGGCCGTCTCGCACTACCTGCTCGGCTTCACCACCCCGCGCGACGACGTGGTCGCGGGCTCGGGCATCGGCATGGCCCTGGCGACGGTGCTGCGGTTCTGGGGCACCCGCACGTTCGTGTTCGGGACGGGGGCGGCGACCGTGACAGGGCCGGGGCCGGGGCCGGGGCCCGTGGCAGGGACGGAGCCGGAGACGGGAGCGGTGCGGGGGCCGGCGCGGCGCAAGCGTGCTCCGGCGGCCGGGGGGTAGCCGCCTGCCATGGACTGGTTGACCCGGTTGCCCTGGATCGGCCCCCGTGCCGCCCGCCTGCTGCGCACCCACGCGTGGCGGGCGTTCGCACACCTGCAGGACGTGCACTGGACGCGGCTGGCCGCGGCGATGACGTTCACCAGCTTCCTGTCGCTGTTCCCGCTCCTCGCGCTGGCCGCGGCGATCGGCGCGGCCCTGCTGTCCCAGGACCAGCTGAACACGCTGGAGACGAAGATCTCCCAGCAGATCCCCGGCATCTCCGGGCAGCTGGACATCAAGGGCCTGGTCGCCAACGCCGGCACCCTCGGCATCATCGCCGCCGCCCTGCTGGCGTTCACCGGCATCGGCTGGGTCGGCTCGCTGCGCGACTGCCTGCGCGCGGTGTGGGGCAAGGACAACGAGGGGCGGAACCCGTTCCTCGGCAAGCTGGTGGACGGCGGCATCCTGCTCGGCCTGGGCGTCGCCGTGCTGGTCTCGCTCGGCGCCTCCGGCTTCGCCACGGCCGCGGTCAACTGGACCGCGAACAGGACCGGGATCAGCCACCACGGCCCCGTCCGGGTGCTGCTGACCATCGTCGGGATCCTGCTGGCGGTGGTCGCCGACTTCCTGATCCTGCTCTACCTGCTGACGCTGCTGCCGGGCGTGGACCCGCCGCGCCGCTCGGTGGTGGTGGCCGCGCTGATCGGGGCGATCGGCTTCGAGCTGCTCAAGGTGCTGATCAGCGGATACCTCCAGCGGATCGCCGGCAAGAGTCTGTACGGGGCGTTCGGCACGCCCGTGGCGCTGCTGCTGTGGTTCAACTTCATGGCCAAGCTGCTGCTGTACTGCGCGGCGTGGACCGCGACGCCGGTGCACGCGCCGCCGCCGCCGTCGAAGGACGACGGCGGCGGGGGAGAGAGCGGTGACGGCGGGTCGGACGAGGGGGCCGGTGGCCCCGGGGTCAGCGGCCCCGGCGCGGGCGGGCCCTCCGGCGGCGCCCACCGCTGGGAGCCGCCGGGCTCGTCCCGTCCGCCCCGTCGACGGCGTCGGTCGCGCTCGCCGCGCTCGTCGCCCCCCGAACCTCCGCCGGCAGCGGGCGGCGACGGCGGACCACGATGATCACCACGGCCAGCAGCGCCGCGGTGCCGACCGCGATCCCGGCCGCCGTCCACATCCCGCCGGAGCCCGAGGCGCTGGTCGAGGCCGCGGCCTTCAGCGGCGGGGAGGTCGTCCCGCCGGGGGAGGGGGTCGCCGACTTCTGCGGCAGCTTGCTCAGCGGCGGGACCAGCGTGCCGACCGGCTGCACGGTCGGACCGGCCTTGAAGCCCCAGTCCAGCAGGTCGGCGGCCTCGCGGTAGACCAGGTTGTGCTCGGTGTGCGCCGGGTTCATCACCGTCACCAGCAGCGTGCGGCCGCCGCGCTGGGCGACCCCGGTGAAGGTGGCGCCCGCGTTGGTGGTGTCGCCGTTCTTCACCCCGGCTATGCCGGCGTAGCGGCTGATGTCGTAGTCGCCGCTGAGCAGCCGGTTGGTGTTCTGGATGGCGAACGTCTCGCGGGTCTTCGTCGCCTTGCCGGACTTGTCCTTCTTGTAGTCGCCGGGGAACTGGGCGGTCGCCGTCGAGCAGTACTCGCGGAAGTCGGCGTTCTGCAGTCCCTCGCGGGCGAAGAGGGTGAGGTCGTAGGCGCTGCTGACCTGGCCGCGCTCGTCGTAGCCGTCCGGCGTGACGACGTGCGTGTCGTTCGCCTGGAGCTCGTGGGCCTCGGCGTTCATCTCGCTGACGGTGGCGGCGACGCCGCCGTTCATCGCGGACAGCACGTGCACGGCGTCGTTGCCCGAGCGCAGGAAGACGCCGAGCCACAGGTCCTTCACCGTGTAGGTGAGGTTCTCCTTTATCCCGACGAGGCTGCTGCCCGCGCCCATGCCCTCCAGGTCCTTGGGCGCCACCTTGTACACGGTGCTCTTCGGGAACTTCGGCAGGACCGTGTCGGCGAACAGCATCTTCAGGGTGCTGGCCGGGGCGAGCTGCCAGTGCGCGTTGTGCGCGGCCAGGATCTGGCCGGTCTCGGCGTCCGCGACGATCCACGAGCGGGAGGTGAGCTTGGGCGGCAGCGCGGGGACGCCGGGGGCGGCGTTCACCTGGGTGCCGGGCGACGCCAGCCGGTCGCCGCCCACGTTCGACATCTGCGCCGGCGGTCTCGGCGTGGGTGTCGGCTTCGGCGCGGCGGTCGCGGTCCCCGCGAGTACGGTGCCGCCGAGCAGCCCGGCGGTCATGGTCACGGCCAGGGCACGTCGGCGGGCGGCGGCGGTCGTCGTCATGAGCACCCGCCGAACGTACAGGGCCCGGCAGCAGGGCCGTACCCCGGGTCCGTCACGGCCGGCGTGAGACATCCCACGTACCCCTGGCGGAACCGAAAGGACTCCGCGGACATACTGGGAGACATGAAGCTCAGCCGCCGTGCCTCCTGGTTCCTCGTCGCCTTCGGCGTCTGGTCGGTCATCGTCTGGACGACCTTCGTCAAGAACCTGTGGAAGGACACCAGCGGCCTGGCCTTCCACCACGGCGACCACTCCTCGCCGACCACCTACTTCTGGATCCACCTCACCCTGGCGATCGTCTCCTTCGCCCTGGGCGTGGTCATCGGCACGTTCGGCGTCCGCAGCCTCCGCACCCTCCGCCGCGAGTCGGCCGAGGCCGCCGCGGCCACCGACCCCGAGCGCACCCCCGAGGTCTCGTCCCGCTGAGGCCCCGCCGGCGCGGCGCTCGGACAGGGGGAGGCGCAGGGCCACGAGCAGCGTGGCGTCGACGATGAGGATCACGCACCCTGCCACTTCGGCGACGAGCCGGGCGTCGCTGGGTCCCGCCGTCCGCTGTCACGTCGGCAAAGGCCCCTCACGTCAGCACCCACACCCACCCCGGCCATCCGCCCGTGTACCGCCACAACTGGTGGTCGTCCAGCGGGTGCAGGCTGCGCGCCACCGCGGCGAGGTCGTCGTCCGGCCGCCCGTCGTCCACGGTGACCCGGACCAGGACGCCCCGGACCAGGACCGCGTACCCGCGGAAGCCGGTCCCGTCGAGTCGCCAGGCATCCGGACCCGCGGGCGTGCAGTGCGGTTGCGGCACGGTCATGGTGTCCCCGTCCGGCAGCTCGTCCTGGTCCGGCACGGTGCCGAACGTGACGACGACCTGCACGTTCCGGCAGGGGTCGGTGGTGCCGGCAGGGGACACGGTGACCACCCCGTCCGGGAGGCCGTCGACGCTGCCGTCCTGGAAGAAGACGGTGACCTGCGTCCCGAACCGCCCGGTCGCCAGCGCGCTCTGCTCGCCCCCGGGCCAGTCGACTGCGGCGACCAGGTCCCGGGGAGTGGACGGGTGGGCCGTGCGCCACGCGCCGG
>WRCZ01000284.1 GCA_009783685.1 Actinomycetes bacterium | reverse complement strand
TACTGGGCGCAGGCCGCGCGGACCCCCGCCGACCTCGACCGGATCCGCGAGCTGGGCGCGATCGGCGCCGGCGGCGACCTGTTCGTGGACGGCTCCCTCGGCTCGCACACCGCGTGCCTGCACGCGCCGTACGCCGACGCCGGCCACACCGGCGTCTCCTACCTGGACGCCGAGACGATCGCCCGCCATCTGACGCTGTGCACCGAGGCCGGTGTCCAGGCGGGCTTCCACGCCATCGGCGACGCCGCCATCGGCGCGGTCGTGGACGGCGCCCGGGCCGCGGCCGCGCAGGCCGGCCTGAGCCGGGTGCGGGCCCTGCGCCACCGGGTGGAGCACGCGGAGCTGATGACCGAGGAGACGATCGCCGCGTTCGCGGAGCTGGGCCTGGTCGCGTCCGTGCAGCCGGCGTTCGACGCCGCGTGGGGCGGCGCCGACGGCATGTACGCGGACCGCCTCGGCGCGGCCCGCGCGGCGGCCCTCAACCCCTTCGCGGCGATGACCCGCGCCGGCGTCCCGCTGGTCCTCGGCTCGGACAGCCCGGTCACCCCGCTCGACCCGTGGGGAACGGTCCGCGCCGCCGCGTTCCACCGCACCCCCGAGCACCGGATCTCCGCCCGCGCCGCGTTCAACGCGCACACCCGCGGCGGCTGGCGGGCCGTCGGCCGCGACGACGCGGGCGTGCTGGTGCCCGGCGCCCCCGCGGACTACGCCGTCTGGAGCACCGGCGACCTCGTCGTCCAGACCCCCGACGAGCGGGTCGCCAACTGGTCCACCGACCCCCGCTCCGGCACCCCTGGCCTGCCCGATCTCACTCCCGGCCAGCCGCTGCCGACCGCCCTGCGCACGGTGGTGGCAGGCCGCACCGTGCACCGGGGTCCGAACGGGTGAGGGCCCGCGGCGGCCATGCGCCCGAACGGTGTGCCCTCATGGGGCGGCGGCGTGTCGTGCTCCCGGCGTCCGCTCGTCACTGACCTGCTGATTTGACGAAACCCCGCAGGTCACAGGGGTGTTGACAGTGGCTGGTCGGGGGCGAGTAGGTTCGGCCAAGTCCACCACAGGACGTCGGACCGGGGGCTCTCCGCGGTTGCGTCGAACACCGCTGGGCCATGGGGCGTCGCGCCGGACGGGCACGCCGCCACTGGCAGCCAGGTCCAGCGCGCACGACGCGGAACGCGGCCCGCCAGTGGGCCACTCCACCCGCCAGGGGCGGAGCAGGAGCACCGCCCGGTCGGCAGGTGTGACCCGGGAAGGGCCTGGACGCCCAGTAGACAACGACCCCGGCGCGGCCCGCAGCCAGCGGACCCCGGGTCGGCCCGAAGGGCGTCCGGGCCCGTTCCGTGTCCGGGCCCGTTCCGGGCGCGGCGCCGGACGTCCCGCGAACGGCCGGACGTCCGCCGGGCCGGTTCCCTGGCGGAGAACCGCCGGTGGAGGGCGGGTTCGTCGCCGGACCTTTGCCGTCCCGCGACTCAAGGGGGCGTCAACAGGAGGTACGGTCGCCTTCACCACCTCTCCACCTGCAGGAAGGCCGCGACTGTGCGCCTGCGCCCCGAAACCGGTCCCGAGGCGCCCCCGGCCGCCCGTGCCACCGCCCCTCCGGTGCCCGCACCGGAGGCCGCCGGCACTCCGGACGCCGCCCCGGCCCGGCCGTCGCGCCGCGCGCGCTTCGCCGCCACGGCCCGCAGGGCGGCGCCGAGCAGCGCGGTCGCCGCGGCCTTCGGCCTGGCGCTGGCCGCCTCGTTCCCGCCCTACGACGTGTGGCCGCTGTCCGTGGTCGCGGTCGCCGGCCTCGCGCTGGTGCTGCGCGGCCGCACGGTCCGCCAGGGCGCCTGGCTCGGCTTCGCCTTCGGGTTCCCCTTCTTCCTGTGGCTGCTGGTCGGGCTGCGCTCGGTCACCTGGCTCGCCGTGGTCGTGCTGTCCGGCGTCGAGGCCTGCTACCTGGTGGTGATGGCCGGCCTGATGGTGCTCGCCGGGCGACTGCGCGGCTGGCCCGTGTGGTGCGCCTGCCTGTGGGTGGCGCAGGAACTGGTCCGCGACCGGCTGCCGTTCGGGGGCTTCTCCTGGGGCCGGCTGGCGTTCGCCAACACCGGCTCCCCCTTCACCCCGCTCGCCGCGCTCGGCGGCGCCCCGCTGGTGAGCTTCGCGGTGGCCCTCAGCGGCACGCTGCTGGCCGCGGCGGCCCTCGCCGGGCACCGGGTGTGGCGGGACCCGCAAAGGAGCCCGAGAGGGGCCCTGCCGGGCGCGGCGGCCCTCGTGCTGTCCGCGGCCGTGCTCTGCGGGGGACTGCTGGTCCCGGTGCACACCAACGCCGACGGCCACGTCCGTATCGCGATCGTGCAGGGCAACGTCGAGCAGCCGGGCATGCACTTCCTCGGCCGGCCGATGAAGATCCTCGACAACCACGTGCAGGCGACCCTGCAACTGGCCGCGGACATCAACGCCCACCGGGTGC
The DNA here is from genome assembly GCA_009783685.1 of Actinomycetes bacterium. Classification (GTDB taxonomy): domain Bacteria; phylum Actinomycetota; class Actinomycetes; order Streptomycetales; family Streptomycetaceae; genus Actinacidiphila. The sequence continues at coordinate 5,593 of WRCZ01000284.1, read as the reverse complement.
CCAAGCCGGACATCGTGCTGTGGCCGGAGAACTCCTCCGACCTCGACCCGTTCACCTACCCGGCCGCGTACGACAAGATCACCGAGGCCGTGCAGGCGGTCGGCGTGCCGGTGCTGGTCGGCGCCCTGGTCGACGGCCCGGACAAGGACCACGTGCAGAACGAGGGCATCGTCTGGGACCCGGTGACCGGCCCCGGCGCGCACTACACCAAGCAGCACCCCGTCCCCTTCGGCGAGTACGTCCCGTTCCGCAAGGAACTCACCAAGGTGGTCAGCCAGCTCAACGAGATCCCGCGCGACTTCTACCCCGGCAAGGGCAGCGGCGTGATGCAGATCGGCCCGGCCCGCCTGGGCGACGTCATCTGCTTCGAGGTCGCCTACGACGGCATCGTGCGCGACACGGTGAACGCGGGCGCCCGCGCGATCATCGTGCAGACCAACAACGCCACCTACGGCCGCACCGGGCAGCCCGAGCAGCAGCTGGCCATGTCCAAGCTGCGGGCGGTCGAGCACGGCCGGGCCGTGGTCACCGCGGCCACCAGCGGCATCAGCGCGGTGGTGGCGCCGGACGGCACGATCGAGCAGCGCAGCAAGGAGTTCACCCGCCAGGTGCTCAGCGCGGACATCCCTCTGCGTGACGAGAAGACCGTCGCCGACCGCGTCGGCGCGGCACCCGAGTGGGTTCTCGCTATGGTGGGGCTCCTGTCCTGCGCGGCCGCCGTCGCCCTCGGCAGGCGCGACCGCACACGCATGGTGAAAGGGCAGCAACCCCAGTGACCGCAGTCAACGACGAGCAGCGCACCTTCGGCCCGCTCGGCAAGGTGCTCGTCATCATCCCGACCTACAACGAGGCCGAGAACGTCAAGCCGATCGTCCAGCGGGTCCGCGCCTCGGTACCCGACGCCGACGTGCTGGTCGCCGACGACAACAGCCCCGACGGGACCGGCAAGCTCGCCGACGAACTCGCCGCTGAGGACGCCCAGGTGCACGTCCTGCACCGCAAGGGCAAGGAGGGCCTGGGGGCCGCCTACCTGGCCGGCTTCCGCTGGGGCATCGAGCAGGGCTTCGGCGTGCTGGTCGAGATGGACGCGGACGGCTCCCACCAGCCCGAGGAGCTGCCCCGCCTGCTCACCGCGCTCAAGAGCGCCGACCTGGTGCTCGGCTCGCGCTGGATCCCCGGCGGCCGGGTGGTGAACTGGCCCAAGTCCCGCGAGATCCTGTCCCGCGGCGGCAGCACCTACTCGCGCCTGATGCTGGACGTGCCGATCCGCGACGTGACCGGCGGCTACCGGGCGTTCCGCAAGGAGACCCTGGAGGGCCTGGGCATGGCCGAGGTCGCCTCGGCCGGCTACTGCTTCCAGGTCGATCTGGCGTGGCGCGCGGTGAAGGCCGGCTTCCACGTGGTGGAGGTGCCGATCACCTTCGTCGAACGCGAGCGCGGCGACAGCAAGATGAGCCGCAACATCGTGGCGGAGGCGCTGTGGCGGGTCACCGCCTGGGGCGTCAGCTCCCGGGCCTCCAAGATCACCGGCCGTAAGGAGTAGTCCCGCGGTCCGCTCCGTGGTGCCGGCGCCGGCACCACGGCCGGCCGCGGCACCGCGGGCGTGACCGACCGGCACCAGCGGCCTTTACCTGGCCTTTGGAGTCGGTGAGGTCTTTGGCACACTTGAGCTATGACGACGAGTTCACGTCCTCCCGCCCACCCGCACCCCGCGCAGCAGCAGCCCCGGCGGCGTTCGCGGCTGCGCCTCGCGCCGCTGGTGATCGCGGCCTGGGCGGTGCTGGAGATCTGGCTGCTGATCGTGGTCGCCGACGCGACCAGCGGGTGGTTCGTGTTCCTGGCCATCCTGGCCGGCTTCGTGCTGGGCGCGGCCGCGGTCAAGCGCGCCGGCCGCAGCGCATGGCGGAACCTGACGGCCTCGGTCCAGGCCGCCCAGCGGGCGCAGCAGGGGCAGCCGGAGGAAGTTCCGGAGCGCGCCCCCGGCGGCGGCCGCACCGGCCTGCACATGCTCGGCGGCATCCTGCTGATCATCCCGGGCTTCCTGTCGGACGCGGTGGGCCTGGTGCTGCTCTTCCCGCCCACCCGCAGGCTCGTCGGCAGCACCCTGGAGCGGCTGGCCGAGCGCGCGCTGCGGCGGCAGCCGGGCCACCCGGCCGACCCCGGCTCGCTGGGCGACCTCTACCAGCAGGCCAGGGACGCCAGCGAGCAGGCGAAGATCCACCGCCCGGACGGCAAGGTCATCCAGGGCGAGGTCGTCGACCACGACCGCTGACGGTCCCCGGTCTCCGATCCGAGGCGCGGCAGCGCCCCGGCATGCGGACGGCGCGGAGCGGGATCGCTCCGCGCCGGGGCACGGGAGTCAGGGGGCCCGCGGTGGCGGGCCCGGGCCTGGGGTCAGGCGGTCTTACGGTTGTCTCGCGGATGCACCGCGATATTCATGGCACCGGAGCGCAGGACGGCCAGCCGTTCGGCCAGCACCTCCTCCAGCTCCTCCAGCGTGCGCCGCTCCATGAGCATGTCCCAGTGCGTGCGCGCCGGCTTGATGGTCTTCTCCTCCGGGCCTTCTCCGTCCACCAGGAGAGCGGTCTGGCCGCAGGCGCGGCACTCCCACTCCGGCGGAATCTCGGCCTCTACCGAGAACGGCATCTCAAAGCGATGGCCGTTCCGGCATGCGTACTCAACGGTCTGGCGCGGGGCCAGATCGATACCGCGGTCGGTCTCGTAGCTGGTGGCCCCGAGTCGCGTGCCGCGGAGAGCTCGCTCACTCATGAATCGTGCCTCCCGGGCTTGGTCGCCCACAGGACAGGTGTCGCTGTCGTCGTCATCCGGTCAACGTCCGGTCGGCGGTGAAGATTCCCGTTGCGGGATATGCGTCGCCCGTCGTGTCGCCCCTGTTTGTACCCGCCAATGCCCGTTTTGTCACATCTGAGGTGATATATCACCCGGTGTCACCGGATCTTTTGCGTGCAGTAACGGTCAAGCCTCGGGGCCAACCGCGTACACTACCGGTCCGCACCGCCCATGACTAAATCGGGTCCACTGCCGCGGGTTCCGGCGTATGGTCCCGAACCCCCGCAGAACCGCCCGCCGGGCCGGAACCAAGGCCCTCGCCCCCTTCCTCCACCGTCCGGCGCTCTGCTCCTTCCCCGGACTCGGGCAGCGCGAACCGCTTCAGGAAGAACTGGGCGAGCGGACCGATCGCCAGCGCGTACACGACGGTGCCCACGCCCACCCCGCCGCCGAGCACGAAGCCCGCGGCCAGCACGCTCAGCTCGATGCCGGTGCGGATCAGCCGCAGCGAGCGGCCGGTCCTGCGGTGCAGTCCGGTCATCAGCCCGTCGCGCGGCCCGGGGCCGAACCGGGCGGTGATGTAGAGCCCGGTCGCGGCGCCGTTGAGGACCACGGCCGCGACCATCAGCGGGATGCGGACCGCCAGGGCGTCGTACTGCGGGACGACCGCCATCGTCAGGTCGATGAAGGTGCCGACCATGACCACGTTGGAGACGGTGCCCAGGCCCGGCCGCTGCCGGATCGGCCACCACAGCAGCAGCACCGCGGCGCCGACGACAATGGAGACGACGCCGATGGTCATCCCGCTGTGCTGCGACAGGCCCTGGTGGAACACGTCCCACGGGTCGAGGCCGAGGTGGGCGCGGATCAGCAGCGCGTCGCTGAAGCCGTACAGGGCCAGGCCCGCGTACAGGCGGACCAGCCGGCGGTACGGCAGCGGCGACCGGAAGGGCGCACCCGCACGGCGGGACGGCGTGGATGAAGGACGGGACGACGGCACGGCAACCCCCTGGCGTTCAGCGCGCGGACGCTCAGGCCACTCTGTGGCCTGGGCGTACGATGAATCCATGGCCAATCCTCAAAAGGTGGACTGATTTCGATGTCGCAGTGGACCGCGTCGGTGAGTGCGGCGCATCTGGCCCGGCTCCTCGAACCGCGTCCGCAGCCGCGCCCCGCGGCCCGGCCCGGCGGGCGCCGGCTGCCGGCCTACCGCGGTCTGGCCGACGGCGTGCGGCTGCTGGTCCTCGAAGGCCGGCTGCAGGTCGCCGCGCGGCTGCCGGCCGAACGTGAACTCGCCCTCGCGCTGGGCGTCAGCCGCACCACCGTGGCAGCCGCCTACGAGGCGCTGCGCGCCGAGGGGTTCGCCAGGTCCCGCCGCGGCGCCGGGAGTTGGACGGCGATCCCGGAAGGGCACGTGCTGCCCACCCGCAGCCTGGAGCCGCTGCCGCCGGAGGCCGCCGGCACCGTCATCGACCTCGGCTGCGCCTCGCTGCCCGCCACCGAGCCCTGGCTCACCGACGCGATGCAGGGCGCGCTCGCCGAACTGCCCGCGTACGCCGCCACCCACGGCGACTTCCCCGCGGGCCTGCCGGTGCTCCGCGAGGCCATCGCCGACCGCTACACCGCGCGCGGCGTGCCGACCATGCCCGAGCAGATCATGGTCACCACCGGCGCCATGGGCGCGATCGGCGCCGCGACCCGCCGGCTGGTGAGCTTCGGCGAGCGCGTTGCCGTGGAGTCCCCGAGCTACGCCAACGTCCTGGAGCTGTTCCGCGAGACCGGCACCCGGATCGTGCCGGTCGCGCTGCGCGAGGGCCTGGGCGGCTGGGACATGGACGCCTGGCGGCGGGTACTGCGCGACGCCGCCCCGCAGATGGCCTACGTCATGCCCGACTACCACAACCCCACCGGCACGCTGGTCGGCGACGAGCAGCGGCGCGCCCTGGTCGAGGCCGCCCGGGCGGCCGGCACGGTGGTCGTCGCCGACGAGACGATGGCCGAACTCACCCTGGAGGGCGGGGAGCCGGGGGTGCGGCCGATGGCCGCCTTCGACCGCGGCGGCACCGTCATCACGGTCGGCTCGGCGAGCAAGGCGGTCTGGGCCGGGCTGCGCATCGGCTGGGTGCGCACCACCCCCGACGTCGTACGGCGCCTGGTGTCCGCCCGCGCCTACCTCGACCTGGCGTCGCCGGTCGTCGACCAGCTCGCGGTGGCCTGGCTGCTGCGCGGCGGCGGCTGGGACCAGGCCCTCGCCGTGCGCCGGCAGCGGGCCCGCGAGTGCCGGGACGACCTGGCGGCGGCGCTGCGCGAGCACACCCCCGACTGGGAGTTCACCGTGCCGCGCGGCGGGATGACGATGTGGGTGCGGACCGGGGAGGTGTCCGGGTCGCGGCTGGCGGTCGCCGGCGAGCGGCTGGGCGTGCGCGTCCCGTCCGGGCCGCGGTTCGGTGTCGACGGCGCCTTCGAGTCGTTCGTGCGCATCCCGTTCACCGTGAGCGGCCCGGCCGCCGCCGAGGCCGGCGCCCGGCTGGCGCAGGCCGCCGACCTGGTCCGCTCCGGCGGCGGCGCCGAGGGGGAGGGCACCAGCCTCTTCGTGGCCTGACGACCGATCCGCCGGCCGGGTCAGCCCAGTTCGAGGTCGGCGACGGTGCGGACGACTGCGTCCTTGCGTAGTACGACGGGCTCTACGGGCTCCGTGTGTGGGTCGGTGGGTTGCTCGTCGGCCTCCGTGTGGGCCGGTGTCGAGGGTGGGTCAGCCCAGTTCGAGGTCGGCGACGGTGCGGACGACTGCGTCCTTGCGCAG
>WRCZ01000283.1 GCA_009783685.1 Actinomycetes bacterium | reverse complement strand
GGGAGGCGTCCCGGCACGACTCGGGGAGGTGGCGGTCCTTCGCCGGGCCTGAGCGGACGTCGCCGCCCTTGCGCGGGCGGCGACGCGGGGGAGAGCCGATGGCCGGACGGTCAGGCGTGCTGCGGGACCTCGTCCTTGAGCATGCCCCTGATCTGGTCGTGCAGCTCCGCACTGTCGGTGTGGCCGTGCACGGACACGGCGTGCTCGCTGGCGGCACGGACCACTTCGTCCTCCTCACCGGAGATGGTGAGGGTGCAGTTCGTCTCGCTCGGGTAATCGCGGCAGTCGGCGACTTTGCGCATGACGCACCTCCTCGTCACCCTCCGAGTCTAGGTCGGCGGATACGGAGACATCGGGGCGAGCGCGGCAGAGCGGGGTAGAACGGAGGAAAGGCCACGAACGCCGGACGCCGATCCTAGGCGCCGTTCCTGACCGGCCTGGTGTGGATCTTGGACAGGCAGGCCGGGAGGGCGGCGGTGTCCTGGTGGTCGCGGGCGCGGTAGGCGCTGGGGGTCTCGCCGACCAGCTCGGTGAAGCGCGAGCTGAAGGAGCCGAGCGAGGTGCAGCCGACGGCCATGCAGACGTCGGTCACGCTGAGGTCCCCGTGGCGCAGCAGTGCCTTGGCCCGCTCGATCCGGCGGGTCATGAGGTAGCTGTACGGGGTCTCGCCGAAGGCCGCGCGGAAGCTGCGCTGGAAGTGGCCGGGCGACATCAGGGCGACCTGCGCCAGCGCCGCGACGTCCAGCGGCTCGGCGTACTCGCGGTCCATCAGGTCGCGGACCCGGCGGAGCCGGACGAGGTCGGAGAGAGGGGGCACGCCTGCCACCGTACCCACTCCCCGGCCGTGCCTGCCGCGGATCCGCGCAGGTCAGCGCCGACGGGTGCGGTGGACCGCCGAAGGGTGTTGTCATCCGACAGGTTCCGATATATCGTTGATGTGTCGCGAACGATCAACGATGGAAGGAGCGACATCATGCGTACCCAAGGAAACGAGCATGAGCACCACCATGGGCACTGCGGCCCCGGCCATCACGGGTGGGGCGAGCGCGAGGCCCGCAGGGCGGCTTTCGGGCCGTTCGGACCTCCCTTCGGCGGCGGGCCGTTCGGCCCGGGCGGCCGGGGCAGGGGCGGGCACCGCGGTGGCGGCCGGGCACGGCGCGGCGATGTGCGCGCGTCGATCCTCGCGCTGCTGAAGGACCGCCCGATGCATGGTTACGAGATGATCCAGGAGATCGCCGAGCGCAGCGGCGGCGCGTGGAAGCCGAGCCCCGGCTCGGTCTACCCGACGCTCCAGCTGCTGGAGGACGAGGGCCTGATCACCAGCGCCAGCGAGGGCGGCAAGAAGCTGTTCACGCTGACCGACGCCGGACGCGGCGAGGCCGACGCGGGCCCCGAGGCCCCGTGGGAGGAAGCCGGCCGGGGCGTCGACTGGGACGCCCTCAACGAGATCAGGAAGGCCGGCGGCGGGCTCGTCGAGGCGTTCCGCCAGGTGTGGGCGACCGGTACCCCGGAGCAGCGCGACAAGGCGCTGATCGTGGTGAACGACGCCCGCAAGAAGCTGTACCTGATCCTCGCCGACGAGGACACCGAGCAGGACTGACCGCAGGCCGGTCCGCGGATCGGGCCCCCGGGCCCGCCGCGGCCGGAACCCACATGATCGAGCCGGTCCGGGGCGTCACGCCCCGGACCGGCTCGATCCGCGTATCACCAGGCGGGTGGGGACGATCCGCGGCTCCGCCGACGGCGTCCCCGCGCCCGGCTCGGCGTCCAGCAGCCCGCGCAGCGCGGCGACCGCCGCCTCGCCCAGGGCCCGCTGGTCCTGGGCGACCGTGGTGAGCGCGGGCCGCACCAGGGCCGCCGCGTCGATGTCGTCGAAGCCGACCACCGCCAGGTCCCGCGGCACGGACAGGCCCGCGTCGGCGGCCGCGTGCATCGCGCCGATCGCCATCTGGTCGCCGGCCGCGAAGATCGCGGTCGGCCGGTCCGCCACCGACAGCAGCCGGCGGCCCGCGGCCTCCCCGCTGGCCAGGAAGAAGTCGCCCTCCACCACGTACCCGTCGGGCACGCCCAGCCCCAGGCGCGCGCACGCCCTGCGGTAGCCGGCCAGCCGCTCGGCGGCCGGCGGCAGGTGCAGCGGGCCGGTGATGGTGGCGATCCGCCGGTGGCCCAGCGCGTACAGGTGCTCCACCGCCGCCTCGGCGCCCGCCGCGTTGTCCGAGCTGATGCGCACGGTGCGCGGCCCGGTGAACGCGGTGTCGATGCCCGCGCACGGCACCGTCGAGGCCGCGAGCATCCGCAGGCAGCGGTCGTCCGGGGGAGTGGTCAGCATGATCACGCCCTCCAGGTTGTGCCGGCTGACCGCCTGGAGATGGGTGCCCTCCGGGTCGTCGGGACCCGGCGTGGTGAGCAGCATCAGGTGGTAGTCGGCCTCCGACACGGCGGTCCGGACCGCGCTCAACAGGCCCAGCAGGAAAGGGTTGTGGAGGCCCTGCGCCTCCTGGCCGCTGTCCCAGACCAGGCCGATGGTGTCCGAGCGGCGGCGCACCAGGGTGCGGGCCGGCTCGTTGGGCGCGTAGCCCAACTCCGCGGCCAGGCGCCGGATCCGCTCGCGGGTGGCCTCGCTCACCTCGGCCCGGTCGTTGAGCGCCCGCGAGACGGTGGCGGTCGAGACGCCGCTGCGGCGGGCGAGTTCACGGATGTTCACGACGTACCCGTTCTGCGCGAGGGGACAGGGGGCCGACCTGCGGGAAGGCGACACCACCAGCCTGAACGAAAACACCTTCTGCGTACAGTCTTGACGATCAGTGAGCACGAGGACAGACTGCCCGCCGCTTGGAAACGTTTACGGCATCAGGTCCCGGCCTGCCGGGACCCCCTACGAACGGGACTCCTGACATGCCTGCAACGCCACGAAGACTACGGACCAAGGGACTTCTCACCCTCGTCACCGCCGCCGCCTGCGTGGCGGCGGTGGCCTCGGTCCCGGCCCAGGCCGGTGACAACCCCACGTACACCAACCCCAACGCCCCCGTGGACGTGCGGGTCAAGGACCTGCTCCACCGGATGACGCTCGCCGAGAAGATCGGTCAGATGGACCAGATCTCGGTGGTGCGGATGCAGGGCGACTGCGAGTGGAGCGGCGGCGACTTCACCGCCTCCTGCATGAAGAACGTGCTCGTGGACAACGCGGCGGGATCGGTCCTGTCCGGCGGCGGCGCAGGTCCCTCGGTCAACACCCCCGAGAACTGGGCGAAGATGGTGAACGCCGTGCAGAAGTACGCCGTCACCAACTCGCGGCTGCACATCCCGGTGCTGTACGGCGTCGACGCCGTGCACGGCCACAACAACGTGCTGGGCGCCACGGTCTTCCCGCAGGAGATCGGCATGGGCTCGACGTGGGACGCCGCGCTGGCGAAGGACACCGGCGCCGCCACCGCCCGCGCGGTCGCCGCCACCGGCATCGACTGGAACTTCGCGCCCGTCGCCGACATCGCCCGCGACCAGCGCTGGGGCCGCTACTACGAGACCTACGGCGAGGACCCGCTGCTGTCCGGCACGCTGGCCGCCGCCTCCGTCAAGGGCATCGAGGGTGCCGACGGTGCCAAGAAGGTGGCCGCCACCGTCAAGCACTTCGCCGGCTACGGCGAGCCCGGCAACGGCCACGACCGGGTGCCCGGCGACGTCTCGATCCGCTACCTGCAGGACACCCTGCTGCCCTCGTACAAGGCGGCCATCGACGCGGGCGCGCAGACGGTGATGGTCAACTCCGGTGCGATCAACGGCGTTCCGGCCACCGGCTCGCACTACCTCCTGACGACCGTGCTGCGGCAGCAGTTCGGCTTCCAGGGCGTGGTGGTCAGCGACTGGGCGGACGTGAGCGCGCTGCAGAACTCGTACCACGTCGCCGCCGACTACCCCGAGGCCGTCGCCAAGGCGGTCAACGCCGGCCTGGACATGGCCATGGAGCCGTACGACGCCCAGGGCTGGAGCGACGCCCTCAAGGCCGCCGTCGACCGCGGCCTGGTCTCCGTCAAGCGGATCGACGAGTCGGTGACGCGCATCCTGCGGCTCAAGTTCCAGCTCGGGCTGTTCGAACACCCCTATGTCGACGCGTCGAAGGCCGACGGAGCGGTGCTCGGCGCCGACACCGGCCTGGCCCGCCAGGCGGCCGACGAGTCGCAGGTGCTGCTGCGCAACGACGGGAACGTGCTGCCCATCGCGCCGTCCGCCAAGAAGATCGTCGTCGCCGGCTCCTACGCCGACGACATCAACGACCAGGTCGGCGGCTGGACCGTCGGCTGGCAGGGCGTGCCCGACGGGGTGCACGTCCCCGGCACCACGGTGCTGCAGGGCATCAAGGACGCGGCGCCGTCCGGCACCCAGGTGGTGCAGGCGAAGACCGCGGACGACGCGGTCGCGCAGGCCAAGGACGCCGACCTGACGGTCGTCGTGGTCGGCGAGAAGGCCGCGGCCGAGGGCGCCGCCGACAGCCCGCGCCCCGAACTGAGCGCGGACCAGCAGGCGCTGGTGAAGTCCCTGAAGGCCACCGGCAAGCCGGTCGTCACCGTGATGATCGCGGGCCGCCCGCTGGTGCTCGGCGACGCGGACGGCACGCAGGGCCTGCTGATGTCGTGGCTGCCCGGCAGCGAGGGCGGCAAGGCCGTGGCCGACGTGCTGTTCGGCGCGTACAACCCGAGCGGCCGGCTGAGCGCCTCGTGGCCGAAGGACATCGGCAACGAGCCGCTGTACTACCAGCAGTTGCCCGGCACCAACAGCGGCCCGGAGTCCTCGTACGACGCCGCCTACCCGTTCGGTGCGGGCCTGTCGTACACCACGTACAACTTCAGCTCGATCAAGGCCGGTTCGGCGACCGCACGCGCCAAGGACACCATCCACCTGTCGGTCGGCGTCTCCAACTCCGGCGCGAAGGCGGGCGACCTGGTCGTCCCGGTGTACGTCTCGCAGCCGTCCAGCGACGTGCTGGCGCCGTCCCGCAAGCTCGTCGCGTTCGCCCGGGTGCACCTGGACGCGGGCCAGTCCCGCACGGTCGCCCTCGACGTGCCGCCGAGCCGGCTGGCGGTCACCCCCGGCGACATCGACGGCACCGCACCGCAGGCCGTGGCGCCCGGGAACTACGTGTTCACGGTCGGCACCCAGAGCACCACGGTGACCGTGCGCTGACCGGATCCCCCACACCCGAACGGCGCCGGGCCGGGGGCGGCTTCCCGCCCCCGGCCCGGCGCGTGGTGTGTGATGGACCTTTCGGCGCGGACGGGAGGCCCGATGGGCGGCGAGCAACGCGAGGACGACGGCTGCACCTTCGGTACGGCGCCCGAGGACCGGGCGCTGCTGGCCCGGACGCGGGCCGCTCCCGTCCTGGCCGGCCCGCTGCCGGAGTTCGCGCCCGAGGACGCGCCGGACACCCCGGGACTGCTGTTCGCCCGCTGGCTGGAGCGGGCGCTCGACGACGGGGTGCCGGAGCCCCACGTCATGACGCTCGGCACCGCGGGCGCCGACGGCGAGCCCAGCGCACGCGTCCTGATGCTCCGCGGCATCGACATCGCCGACTGCGCCTGCGCGTTCGCCTCCGACGCGGACAGCCCCAAGGGCCGGGACCTGGCCGCCAACCCCCGTGCGGCGCTCACCTGGTACTGGCCGGCGCACGGCCGGCAGATCCGGATGACCGGGCCGGTCGACGTCCTCGGCGCGGGCGCGGCGCGGCGCGACTACCTCGGCCGCTCCGCCGCCGCGCGCACCGCCGGGTTCACCGGCCGCATGAGCCGCCCGCTGAGCGGGCCGGCGGAGTACGAACGCGCCCGGCAGGCCGCGCAGGCCCTGGTCGAGGACGAGCCCGGACGGGTGCCCGACGGCCACACCCTCTACCGGCTGCGGGCGCGGCGGGCCGAGTTCTTCCAGGCCGACCCCCGGCGCTTCCACCTGCGGGTGCGGTACACGCGGACCGGCGACGGCTGGACCCGGACCTTGCTGTGGCCATGACTCATCCTTGCGAAGGAGCCGCCCTCACCCCCCGGGCCACCTGCGGGGGAGGCCGAGATGGCCCGTTGAGGCGATGTGCCCGGCGGCCGCCCCTGATGGAGTGGTGGCCGTGTACAGCGACTGCGGACCCCGGCTCGACCTCGGGCGGCTCGCCGACGAGCCCCGCCTGACGCCGGGCGTGCGTGCCGTCGCCGCCGGGGCGCGCAGGCGCGCCACCCGCGACGGCGACCGGCTGGTGGACACCGCGCACCTGCTGCACTCGCTGCTGGAGAGCGACCCGGCGGCACGCGACGCCTGCGACGCCGGCACCGGGCGGATGGCCAGGGTGCTCGGCTACCTCGTGCAGCGCAGCATCGGGTACGGGCTGCGGTGGAGCGGCACCGTCGAGGAGAGCGGCGCGCTGCCCGTCCTGGTGCCCTCGGGGGCCGGGGTGCCGCGACCGCGCACACCGGAGGGCGGGGCGCCGGCGGGCGGGACCTCGGCCGTCGGATCGCCGGCCGCAGGATCGCCGGACACCGGGCCCTCGGACGCGGGCTGGAGCCCCGCGGCCGCGGCGGCGATGCGCCGGGCGGTCGCGCTGGCCCGCGGGCGCGGCCGGGGCCAGGCCGACGGCGTGGACCTGCTGGACGCGCTCGCCGCCGACCCGCAGTGCCGGGCACGCGAGGTGCTGCGGGCGGCCGGACTGGATGTCAGCCGTCACCGGGGTGACGGTCCTGTCGCGAGCTGACATCATGACCGGATGCACGCAACTCAGGGGAGGAACGGTGGCCTGGGCCTTGCCCTGCTCTCGGCCATCGCGTTCGGGGGCTCGGGGGTGGCGGCCAAGCCGCTGATCGAGGCGGGCTTCGACCCGCTCCACGTGGTGTGGCTGCGGGTCGCCGGCGCCGCGCTCATCCTGCTGCCCGTCGCCCTGCGGCACCGGGCGCTGCCCCGCCAACGACCCGGGCTGCTCCTCGGGTTCGGCCTGCTCGGCGTCGTCGGCTGCCAGGCCCTGTACTTCGTGGCGATCTCCCGGATCCCGGTCGGCGTCGCGATCCTCGTCGAGTACCTCGGCCCCGCGCTGCTGCTCGGCTGGGTGCGGTTCGTACAGCGCCGCCCGGTCAGCCGCGCGGCCGCCGTCGGCGTGCTGCTGGCGGTGTCCGGCATGGCGGGCGTGGTGGAGATCTGGTCCGGCCTGGCCTTCGACGCGCTGGGCCTGCTCTGCGCGTTCGGCGCCGCGTGCTGCCAGGTCGCCTACTTCGTGCTCGCCGACGACGGCACCCGCAGCGGCGAGGCCCCCGACCCCGTCGCCGTCATCGCCCACGGGCTCGTCATCGGCACGGTGGTGCTCACCGCCGTCGCCCGGCCGTGGGACATCCCCTTCTCCGGCCTCGCGCACCGCGCGGCACTCGGCCAGCGCGAGGTCCCCGCGGTCCTGCTGATCGGCTGGATCGTGCTGGTCGCCACCGTCGTGGCCTATCTGAGCGGGGTCCTCGCCGTCCGGCGGCTGAGCCCGCAGGTCGCCGGGGTCGTCGCGTGCATCGAGGCGGTCGTCGGCACCGTGCTGGCGTGGATCCTGCTCGGGGAGCACCTCGGCGCCGTCCAGGTGCTCGGCGGCGCGCTCGTCCTCTTCGGGGCGTTCGTGGCGCAGACGTCGACGGCGGCCAAGCGCGGCAAGGGCGATGGCGGCGCCGGGCGCGGCGACGGGCAGACGGCCGGGACCGCACCGGCACTCGGGGCACTGCCGGATGCCCTGCCCCCGACGGGGCAACCGGAGATCGCCGGCGCTCCGTAGCCGCCGGCAGGGCGCCAGCGGGCGGGAGTTCGCGTCGCCTCGGACGCGGCGCGGCGGCCCGGCCGGTGCCGGTGCCGGTGCGGCAGGCTGGGCAGTTCGGGCACCCCCGGCAGTTGGGACAGCCGCCGACGCCGGTCGCGCCGGGGGCGGGCCGGAGTGGCAGGCGCCCTTCGGGAGGTGCCCTGGTAGGCGAGTTGCGCCGGCGGTCCGGCCGTGGCCGGGTTGTGGCCGCTGCGGATATCCACAGGCGGGGCGCACTGTTGGGGTCGGGCCGGGATAGGGTGGCG